>CAZOCX010000001.1:0-19661 GCA_964578475.1 uncultured Gammaproteobacteria bacterium
ATTTTTTTGCGGCAATGTCAATTTTTTGACCCACCTTATGTATTGAAAGCAGGGGTCGAATCTCTCCATCTCTATCCAGTCCGCGGACTGGGTTGGAAGAGGGAGAAAGCAGGCCCTACTAGAAAGATTATGTTTTTCGATTCGCAAGTTCTGAAATGATTTCCCAGATTGTTCGGCTCGTCTTTACGTAGGAGAATTCTGCAGCGCGTGCTTTCCCTTTTTCGATCAATCTGTTTCGAAGATCTGCATCCTGCAATACCCGCGCGAGGTTTTCAGAAAATCCTTCCACATCATCCGGATCAGAAAGCAACGCTCCTCCTGCTGCAATCTCGGGAATACTTCCTGCATTCGATGCCACGACCGGAGTTCCACACGCAAAGGCTTCTAAGATCGGAATTCCAAAACCTTCATAGCGCGAAGGAAAACAAAACGCTGCAGCCCGATGATAAAATGCAGGAACCTCTGATTCATTAACATACCCCAGAAGAATCACGTGCTGACCTAAACGCTGCTCATCAATATATGCGCGTACCGATTCAAAGCCCAGTCCGGGTTTCCCGATCAACACGAGCCGGAAATCCATGCGTGTTTTCTGTAAGAAGCGATGAAATGCGCGTACAAGGTACAATGTATTTTTTTTTTCTTCTAAGCGTCCAATCGAAAACACAAACGGTTCGCGCACGTTGTACCTTGCAACAATTTGTTGCGCAACTTCTGAAGAGATATCCCCGGGATAGCGTTCGGTATCATGAGAAATCGGAACCACGGTGATGCGTTGTTCCGGCACGTGATAATAGTGTTGAATTTTTTCCTTTGAAAATGTTGAAACAGTGAGAAGTTGAGCTGCGTGGCGGGCAGCAAATCGTGCGCCGAACCGGTGATAATCATATTCGGTATTACTGTACTTCCCGAGTGTCATGATGCGAACAACAAGTCCTAGTAACAACGAAAGAATACGGTTCTTGGGACCGATACGATGACGCGCGTATAAATGCGGTATTTCTTCAAACCCGACATCATGAATGACGGTAAGTGTTTTTCTGGGATGAACAATCGGGATCACATGCGACGGCACAAATAAGACATCGACGGGGTGCGTCAGCATTTCCCAGGAAAGCCGCAAGTGGTTCCATAAAAATCCAAATGGCCAGCGCAACACGCGAGAGGAAAAATGTGTGGGAAGATCGCCTAGACGTCCATTCAACGCTTCGGGAGAATACAATCGCACTTCGATATTCTTCGGAATCAATGTTTTGAAATGCTGAATCAAATAATACGCATACCACTCCGTACCGGTTTTATGTAGTTTAATAGCTTGTGTGGCATCCATCCCAAACACCATAGAGAAAACGTTAGGTCGATAGTAAGCTCCGCTTGTAGGATTCTAAATTTTCTAATGCCACGCCTGTCCCCCGCACGACACAGAGCAACGGCTCATCAGCAACATATGCGGGAACATCCGTCGCCTTCGAGAATAATGTGTCGATATTGCGCAGTAAGCCGGTTCCTCCTGAAATCACCATGCCCTTTTCAATCACATCGGATGCGAGTTCTGGAGGCGTTTCTTGTAGCACGGATTTGACTGCATCGATCATTTCATTTAATTCATCCTGAATGGCTTCCGTGACATCATCCGACGTCACGGTAATCGTTTTTGGCAATCCAGATAATACGTCACGGCCTCGAATACGCATTTCTAGTTTTTGTACGAGAGGCAGTGCAGAGCCAATGGAAATTTTCAGATTTTCTGCGGAGCGCTCACCAATAGCAAGTCCATATTTTTTGCGAACATATTCTGCAATCGCCGCATCTAATTTGTTCCCCCCGACACGATGCGATGCCTTTGTGACGATTCCTCCTAACGACAAGACGGCATTTTCAATCGTGCCTCCACCGATATCAATAATCATGTGTCCGGATGCAGATCCAATCGGGATGCCAGCGCCAATCGCTGCTGCTACGGGTTCTGGAATAATGTAGGCTGCCTTTGCTCCAGCGTGTAACGTCGCATCGATGACAGCGCGGCGTTCTGTTGATGTAATACCTGCCGGTACCGCAACCATCACCTCCGGGCGTAATAGACGAAACCCGCCGACGGCTTTGTTGATGAAATATTTCATCATGCTCTCGGTTGCTTTGTAGTCCGCAATCACACCGTCTTTGAGTGGTCGATAAGCGACAATCGTTTCCGGCGTACGCCCGATCATTTCTTTCGCTTCGTTCCCAACTGCGAGAATTTTTTTATCGTTTAATGATATCGCAACTACACTCGGCTCATTGATGACAATTCCCTTTTTTGGGATAAATACCAAGGTATTGGCAGTACCTAAATCAATGCCAATGCGGCTGATAAACATAGGATTTATTGAAATGAGGCCTCCTTCTTGGGTTAGAACTCTACCACAAGGTGTTGATCGATGTCGAGCGTGTGCTCCCATCGCACGTGCTGGTGATCTGTGATCGTTGCAGGGTCGCGCGGGACAACAGAATCCACCTTTTCATTGACATCCAGATCCACAATTACAGGATATGCCGGCGTACCCAGTTGCTTTTGGAGATCCAACTGATACACCCCGTTGTCGATCTGCTCGCGGACGCGATCGGGCAATCGATACGTAAAGATCAAGTGCTCGTCTTCGTGCGGTTCAATGGTCTTGAACGTAGAAAAGACCGTTTTTCCGAGTTCGGCCTTGGTCTCTACAATATCTTCGTTCCATTGGTACGACAGCAGTTCTGATCCTTCGGGGGCATACACGCGCGTAAACGTGTGATACCGTGTTGTAAATGTGGTGAGATCATTGTTGTTGACATAATAAATATCAACCGTCGCAACTAGATTGCTACTCTCTTGCTCTCGACGAATCGTGTACGTGATGGTTCGTTTTACACCCGGATCACTTTTTAAACTTCCAAGGTTCGCATCGACGACACGTAAATAATCTGCATCGGTTGCGAGCACTTCTCCCGTCCACAATAAGTCGTTGGCAGCTTGCTGAAGATCGACATCTGAAAAGTAGAACATAATTTGTTTTTCACGAATATCGTCCATAAAAATGTCAAATAGCCGCACCCACTCGGAAATGGGCAGTGTATATACGCGATGAATAATTTCGCTAGACAGATCGCCGATAATTTTTTTTCGTTCCGAAAGCGGAATGCCTTGCTGTCGGAATCGAATTTCGACCTGGTACTCTAGTTCATCCACAAGGTTCTCATGGGTAAACGTTATTCCATCAACGGTAATCGGTCCGGTAATCGCAAGTAAGCTCGCAATAAAATCTGGAGTTAAACCGATGACACCATCGACTGGAGACATCGGGCCGTGTTCTTTTTGGTAAAAATCGATTGCGGCTAAACTCGACTCCCGGAAGTCCGGAGACCAATTCGAATCCCGCAAAAACCACTGCGTGGATCCTAAAAAGCGTTTCATCGGCCATGGAGGTTCGATCTGTAGTTCATCGATCACCTGTTTATCTAAGTTATACGTATCTTCCGTTTTCAGAGATTCGAGATTTCCGGATTTCAGCATTAATTCCGCATACGTGCCAATAAATCCGCCACCGGGACGCAATTCTGTGTTGTTTAAAAAGAGCAATAAATAATTTTTTTGATTTGGATGTCCCACCATTTCTGGAATCGTGCGCGCTAACGGAGAAAATTGTTGCAATGATGCCAGCGCAGGCGGAATCACCGATTTAAAACTTGCGGTTGCTTCTTGCAACGGACCAAACAATCCTTCGGCTGGAACATGTTCCATGTCGGAAACAGCAGATGAAAAATCTTGAATCGCGGACTCGAGTACTGGAGGCGAATTGTAAATTTCCTCTAAAATAGCTGCTTTGGTTTCCTCGCTCAAATTCCCAAACGCAAAATCCTTACCACCACCGATCCGATCGCCAATAGCAACTGCAATATGCGTCAGATCTGCAGCTCCGTGACCTGCATCGCGTCCAGCATCAAGCAGGTGCTTTGCCGCAGCATATTGGCGCCCAACTACAGGAACGGTATGCAGCATCCACAATTTTCCAATGCGATCCCGAGCTTCGGAAAAGTCCTCGGATGCTTGCCGCAAGGACATTTCTGCTGCGTCAAAATCTTGCGCTTGTAATTCCGTCTTTGCCCGTTCAAATGCATCTTTTCCCGAAAGAGTTTTCTCATACGCCGAGACAGCATTTGGGTAATTCACGCCTACAAGAATTCCTATCATCACAAAAAAAACCAGAATAAGCAATCCAAGCATCTTTAAGGATTTTTTTAGGCGGGAGCGATGGGGCACATGAGATCGTTGGGCCTTGGATTTGGTTTTCGGCCGTTCGTCAACAACATAATGTAAAAAATTCGTCATACAATAATATTATGATACCGTGGCCGTCCTAACGATTCAAGCCGTGAATCCAAAATTCGATGAGATGCGAAGTTCTGGAGATAAATTTGCGACCGAGCCGTATAGCTAATACGGTGAGAGAGCAAATTTATTGAAGAACAAGCCCGAAGGGGCAAGAATTCAGAATATCGGGCTTTGCCCGATTTCGAATTCTTGCCAGGTCGCGAATTTTTGGATTCACGATTCAAGATGCGGCGACGTGGAGGGAAGCAGCTCGTTCCGATATTTCCAGAAATAATAAAACCAACTCTTCAGGTGGTACATGGCAAGTCGTGAAAAGAGGCTTTGTAGTAACGTCCGCTTAGAGGACCCACGCTTGTGATCATGGAGAAACGCCGCATTTGGACAATATGCAACCTTCCATCCGGCTTTCCAGAAACGACGGCACCAGTCAATGTCTTCAACATACATAAAAAAATGTTCATCCAATAGTCCCACGTCAGGTAGCGCTGATCGTCGCACGAACAAAGCTGCGCCAAACAATGCATCGACAGTTCGTGCATACTGATGATCCCAATCCAGCATTAAATACCGCTGCAAGATACGTCTTCCGTATTGCGTTTTTCCGAACATGGTTCGTCGAAATAAGGGGACCCAAAATGTTGGGAATCGCGTGCACGACCATTGAATGCTCCCGTCGCGGTTCAGAAGTTTCGGTCCGGAAATTCCCACATCCGGATGTCGATCCATCCAATCGATCATGATTTGAATTTCTCCTTCCTGCACGGTGATATCCGGATTCAAGATGAGCAGATACTCTCCGCATGCTTCACGTATCGCGACGTTATTTCCGTAGCTATACCCGCCATTTTGAGAAGTCTCGATCACACGGAACGCGGAAAACGCCTCGTGCAGCCGTTGAGCGCTCCCGTCATTCGAATGATTATCGACTAGCAGGATTTCGAATGAACTATTTGGTGGGTGCTTTAAGAGTGTTTGCAGATTTTGAATCAGCAAATTTGTATTGCGGTAATTCAGGATCACAATGCTAAGTTTCGATCTCATATGGACGACCGGTGTCGGAATCGAACGATACGTGGTAGCTGTTGAATTGTTTGGATCCAGGCACGTACTAACGTCCACGGTGATGTGACCAAGAGAAATCCTGCTTTTTGAAGTTCATACCATAGGATCCAGGGAAATTCTTGCACTAGATCTTTTGCAGTTACGTGCTTGAGTACTGTCCAAAGATGGTTACGGTAGGATAGGAATCGCACACGGGATGATTGATGAGCATGCGAACGGAGCGAGGCAAATGCGGCTGGACCACCGAAGCGTTTTACTGTTCTTGTATGGGTCGCGGTAATGGCAGGATCGAAGAGAATTTCTAATCCCGCTTCGTGAATACGAAATGAGAGGTCCACATCTTCTTTATACGCAAAAAACATTACATCGAAAAGTTCTCCTTCCCACGAGAGTGCTTTTGCCGTAGAAGTTCGTATCGAAAAAAACGCGCCAGGAACTCCGAATACCGCGTGTCGTGTGTGCGCATGTTTCCGAGGCGTTCCTTCATCGATGTTATAAAATCGGAATCCACGATCCCGTCGCACTCCCAGAGAATCGATCATGGAATCGCTCCGGCGTAATTCCCCAATAATCGCGCCGCTTTCGGGTAATTCGTTCCACGCACGTTCGATCGAAAAGATCGTCGAAGGATCGAGGATAATATCCGGATTACAAATAATGGCAATGTCTGATGTTGCGTGCGAAAGCGCTGTATTGTGTCCTGCGGCAAATCCTGTGTTCATGGATTCTGTGATGAGTTGAATCGGAAGTTTCGCAGCGCGCACCATAGATACCGTGGCATCTGCACTTGCATTATCTACCACAATCATTTGATCAGGAAGACGGCGTTGGTGCGCGATCGATGATAACAACGACCCAATCACTGCTGAAGAATTCCATGTGACAACATGAAGCGAAATCTTCATATCACGCAGTAGAGTTTCGAGGGCCGGTCTTTGCGTACAACATGGAAATTCCTGTAAGTAGAATAACCCAGACAATTCCTAAGGGGTGGTTAAGATATGGCGTGAGCGCATGAATGAATGCAAGACTGATCATCGAAAGAATGAGGCCAGCTAGGAACAGTTTCTGAAGCGGATCGACATGTTCGATGGACCGCCGTAACACGAGAAAGAGGGTCAGACACAACATCACGATCGCAAGCAAACCCGCAACTCCCATTTCTGTAATGGTGTCAAGATACCCCCATTCAAACACAAAAGTGGTGTAACTGGTGTTTCCACTGACATTGATATGTCGTTGATCGAGTGTTTCATAAGTGACTGTTGTTCCAAATCCTGTGCCCAAGATCGGAGAAGTTCGGATTGTCTGAAGCAACGGCGATAATAAGCGGAACCGGCTCCCTAGGGCAATATCTCCTTCAATGTCTGTTGCGCGGTCTTCGACAGAATCCAACGATAAGCTAACACCGGAGATTGGAAGTTGAATCAGCAAAAAAAGCCAGAGAATCGATCCAATCATACTCGCTCCGAGAATCAATGCGGTCATCAGCGCACTACGAAAGGAGAGCCGGATAACGCGAGAACCGATTATCAACATTCCTAGCGTAAGGATCAATGCAGCCCAAAACGATCGAGAAAATGAAAGAATGACCATTGTTGCTGATGCAAAAACCACCCATGTCCAGAGCATCCGATCTGCATGATGAGATTTCCACAATGTGTAAAGAAGAACAGATCCAAGAAGTAGAAAAAACATTGCAAAGACATGGCTTTGCATGAACACCCGTGCCCATTCGCTTTCTTGAATCGTGATTTCGGAAAGCCGCGTGTCTCGGGTAAAACGATACAGTGTGGTGAAATCAATGATCCGATGTGAAAAAATCATAAAGAACACCATGGTCTGAATCCATAATGTCGATAGTGCACCGATACTAACTGCGAGAAGTTGTTGAATACGCTCCGACAAGGAAAGAAACGCAGGCACAACAAATAACAACGCTAAGAAAAAATAATTATTAAAAAAAAAAAAAATATTCTGTAGTGGAAACCCGTGCAATAATCCATTCGCTACGCCAATGGCGATCATTCCACAAACAACTGCTCCCCAAAACAATACTTGACGACGATCGCGCAGTTGCTTCCACGTGGTGTTCCGCAGATCCGAATTTTTTCCATATATGGCGAGTCCAAAGATCAACGCGACAATAAATAACCCCATCCGAAGAGAAAGGGTAAATCCACCAAGCGTCACGTCCACTAAATGCCCCTGACTTCCGATGATCAATTCCGCGACGAGCACAAAAAATGGCGCAACTGGATCACGAAAACCCAAGATTACCACTCCAAGAATGACCGCGCAAAACAGCCAAATTTCAAGACTAGGGAACCAAAACGCTCCAAAAGCCACAACGAGCAATAGCAGCGTTCCGTATAAGCTATTCAGAAAGATACCGCGGTATCGCGGTAAAAGAGGGATCGTAGGATACATCGCTCATAACTCTACTCCGGCTCATAATCCTTTGGCAACTTGCAAGATGGAATCTACGCGATTTCTCCACGTATGGTTTGCAACTGCCGCAATGCGTTGCTGCTCCCTTTCTTTGGAATCGAAAGCGAGCGCATCTTCCACAGCTTTGACAAATGCTTCGGGAGTTGAAGCCGCGCGGATAAGATCCGGGAATGCTTCACGTCCAGCAATCGGTGTAGATACTACAGGCTTGCCAGCACCCAAATATTCATAGAGTTTCATCGGGTTCATACTATGCGTAAGCTCTGTCACATGATGTGGCAAGATCGCAACATCATAGTCGAGAATCGCCCGCATTGTCCGGGTCGCTGTTTGAAATCCGAGGAAATGGACATTGGGATAAGATTTTAATCGCTGAAGTTGCGGATCCTTTTTTCGGAACCGGGTAAGAACACGCGGCCAAATCGGGCCAATCAAAACGATCGAATAATCTGGGTGCTGTTGTGCAAGAAATTCAATGAACGATAGATCAATCCGACCTTGAATCACGCCGTTATATCCGATGATCGGATGGGAAATGTCCGAGAGGATCGATTGTCCCGAATCCTTTCGTAATTGATCAAACGTTTCCAGATCCACTCCATTCGGGATCCAAGCAACATGGGGATTTCGTGAAAAGATATTACGTAGGCTAGGAGAAACCGTTGTAATCCCGTCACAGTTTTGTTCAAGGATTTGATAATGGGATGTTAGTTGCTGCACACGTGTTATGAAACTTGGATGATGGCGCCAATCATCCACGGCTTCAAAGATGTGAGAGCGAAGCGGAAGATCCAAGAACAGTCTGGCAAACAATGGGTGGTACGAAATGCCGAGGGATTGGTCCATGCACAAATCTTTTAGAGCGCGGCATATCGCACGTTCTGCGGATCGTGGGAATGGAATAGAAAGCGCATAAAATTGTTTTCCTGCACAACGAGGATGCATGTCCTTGGATACGGTAATAGTCTGAAGTCTCGACGTAACAGTGCGCGCATAGAGTGCGGTTTTGAGAGATAACGTTAACGTGAACGGTAAAAAATTTACCAATAGCACCTTGCCGGTAGTAGGTCGGGAAAGCAGTTCATACAGCACCGCTGCATTCCGATTCATCACCCCAGATTTTAAATCCCAGGAACTGGTCATTCCGATTATTACGATGTCCCGTGGAGAAGTTCGTGTCATAGCCGTTCCAAAGCTTTTTCTATTTTCCGAGTCGTTTGATCCCACGAAAAATGCGTTGCATAGTCGCGCGCATGCTGCGACATCTGCGTATAGAGATCACGGTCTGTGGAAATGCGTTGTATGGCATTTGCAATCGCTTGAGGATCCTCGGGGTCCACGAGGATTCCTGTTTTTCCGTTCACTACGGCTTCAGGAATTCCGCCAGTATTTCCTGCGATCGCAGGTTTTCCAAATCCTGCCGCTTCAATGAGCACCATGCCGAATCCCTCCACATCGTCTGGGGTTGCACGTGATACAAGACAACAGACATCACATCGTTCATACCAAGCCGCAAGCTCGGCATCTGATGCTTCGCCGATTAGCAAGATCTGTTGTGTGAGTTGATGCCGTTGCATCAAATCCTCGATCCGTTTTCGATCTGGCCCTGAACCTATTACAACATAGCGAAGATGTTGACGTACAGGCGCGGGAAGATGAACGAGCGCCTCGATCATTCGATCGATCCCCTTTCGCTCTACTAACCGAGAAACTGTTAGCAGGACAAATGTTTGTAAAAGATGATAGCGTGAGTTCAAATTTTCTACTACGTTGTGCGAGGGCATTGGAAATATCGTACGTCCTGGATGCGCGATCGTAATAGGTGGAACCTCCTTGATCATGGAACGCACGAGCGACTCGGTAAAACCAGAATTCACGATCAATGCGTTCGCATTCTGAATCACACAGGATGCAATTTTCCATTTTCGGTTTGAACGATGAGCCATTAACACATCCATTCCATGGATGTACACAACATACGGGATTCGAAGGATGCGAGATATCGCATACACAAATGTCCCGACCGGTAGTACCTGCCCGACATGCACAACGGCGGGACGATGAACAAGGAGATACGCAAAAATTCGGATACCTGCCCAGATCCAGTGCGGATAAAGCAGCCGCACATGGATAGAAAGGGGACGGACAGTTCGCAGATGCTCGTGATTTTTTTTCGAACTCGCCGGAGCAAATACGGTCATACGCGGAAGTTTCCATCGCGATGTTATTTCATCATAGTAACGTGCCACCCCACCACGCATCGGGGGAAAATCCGTGGTAATGAACACGTGCTCATTCGAATTCATACGACTCTCCGCGCTACCCGAGTAAAAATTTTCTGCACTAGAGCCAAATCATTTTTTGTAATAATACCAAAGGTCATTAGGAGAACTCCATACACAACCATCGAAAGTGCAACATTGACAATCAGCGGCAGACTGGTTGCAATGGATGTAAACCACGCCATGAGTAGTGCAGAAGCAAGTACCCGTGCACCGCGGTCAAACAGCACGGATACATGAAATTTCAGAACCCTTCGCGCCCATGGTAATCCTAAGAGGACCAACAATGTGTTGCTAATAGCAGCGGCCCATGCAGCGCCGATAAATGTCCAGCGAGGGATAAAGAAAAAATTCAAGATGACATTGACTAGCAATGCGATTCCCATATTCACAGTATTGATTGTTTGACGGTTTGCAGCATTTAACAATGTCCCGACCGGATAATTCAAAAAGACAAAAAATAAACTCAACATGAAGATCGAGAGTGCGGCCGCCGATGCACCGAGCTCCGGAGGATAGATGGCAGAAATCAGTTCATCCGACAAAACAAATGTCCCCGCAGCAATCGGTAGTGAAATGACCATGATGTAGACAACCGAGCGTTCAAATAAGCGCTGTGCGCGTTCGTGGTCCTTGACCAGTGCATGACTAATAGCAGGAAATAAACTTGTCATGAATGCTCCTGGCAACACGGTTAATGCTGTTGCAAGTTTCAGCGCCACCGCATACCAAGCAACGAACTTATTCCCTGCAATTACTTTCAGCATCACCGAATCAATGGATCCACTCAATTTGAAAAAAATTCCAGCCAGCGCAAACGGAAGAGCGAGTCGCAGTAACTGTCGTGTGAAGATCCACTCAAAGGTCGGCCGAAGTTTTTCTTTCGCAACAAATACCACAAGCGAACCGGAGTAGATAAACATGAATAGGCTCCCAGCAACAATCGAAAGCAGCAAAAATTGAATTGGAAGATCAAAAAATAGAACAAGACTTCCGAGACTCACGATCAACAACTGATAAATAATGATCCCAATGGCTTCATACTTCATGAGCTGCCTGCCACGAAATACGGAATAAAACGTAAAGCTAAACGTATCCAATAGAATAATCGGGGTTGCCCAATACACCATCGCAACACTCCGCAAATCTACACCTCCATCGAGAATTCCGACACTATTTGTGGGAAAGAGTCCATACAGCGCCCAAATGACGATCGAAAGAAGGATCAAAAAGAGCGGAACGAGAATCATCTTGGCGCCCAACACAGCGCGGAAAAACCGTGACTGATGCTCTTCGTGCTTTGCGATTTCTCGAGTCAGGATGGGCCCAAGTCCCAAATCCATGAAGATTCCAAAAATCGATGTGAACGAAAGGGCAAACGTGTACAGTCCCAAATCATCCTCAACAACATTATTCGCAATGTAGATAAAATAAAAAAACGTAAACGCCTTCTGGATCACGGATGCAATCGTCAAATAGCTTGCATTTCGCGCCAACCTGCTGGGTTCAGAATCTGGAGAAGTGCTTTGCTCGGGGCTTATAAGCCTGTCAGACATATGACGAAATTATAACACACCGGCCTTCATTTCCGGTTCCAACGCTCGACGCATTGGAGTGATTCGTTCATTTAACGTTTTTGCCACTGTGGCGCACGTCGCGCACGCTTGAGACCAGGCTTTTTTCGTTCTTTAATGCGTGGATCGCGCGTTAACAACCCTACAGATTTTATTGCTTTACGAGCGGTTACATCCAGTCCAACCACTAACCGTGCGATTCCTAAACGTACAGCATCGGCTTGTCCGGATTTCCCACCGCCGGTGACTTTAATCATGATTTTTCCGAGCTTCAATCCTTCGGCAACACGAACAGCCTCTTGGGCACGATCCCGAAATAAACTTTCAGGAAAATATTGTTCTAGGGGTTTTTCGTTCACAAAAATCGCAAACGGTTCGTTCGGTTGATGTCGTACACGCGCAACAGCGCATTTTCGTCGCCCAACAGTATGATGGTTTAATTCTTGCGATGCTGTCATGAGGAGTGAAATTTAAGTCCATGGATCCATAATTTTCTGTGTTTGTTTTTTGGTAACATATTCCAAACTGCGCGTCGGACAGCCTCTTCCGGTCGATCTTTCAATAACTGTTCGAGGCTTTCAGACTTGAGTCCGCCAGGGTATGTTGAGTGACGATAGTACATCTTTGCTGCGGCTGTCTTGGGATCCACCTCGAGCTTTTTGACATTCGATACCATAACGGTTGCAGCAAAATTTGATTCTGGTGCAAAGTCTGGACGGTTCTTCCCACGAAGTAACACGGCGATCTGCGTTGCAAGTCTTCCAATTCGCAAGCCTTTTGCATCGATTTGATAAACGGGTTGTTCTGCTGTCATATTATGATTCTACGAATTCCAATTTTACCGACTCCCCACGATCGCCGGAACGACGCGTGATGCGCGTGATGCGCGTGAATCCTCCGGGACGTGACTGATACTTGGGGCCCCAGATCGTGAGTAGTTTATTCACGGGTTCCTCATGCTGATGTAATCGAGATAACAAATAGCGTCGTGTTGCAAGCGTATTCGTTCGCGCACGAGAAACAAATCGTTCTGCGGTGGTGCGTGCGACTTTTGCTTTCGCCAGTGTTGTCACGATAAAGCCATGCAACACCAACTCCGAAACAAGCTGTGTGACGAGTGCAACGCGTGCCGCACGATTACGATCCAGTTTTTTTTGCGTCTTACGATGTCGCATAAGAAGAATTCAATCCATCCGTTAGGAAGCTACTGATAGTTGAGATTTTTCCGTTTCCGCGTCGTCGGATGATTGAGTTAAGCGTTGAAATTGATCAACTAAAATTTGTGCGGATTTGCGAAACGCATCTTCGGGCGAAATGCTTCCATCTGTCGTAATCCCCAAAACGATTTTGTCATAATTCGTTACTCCTCCGACACGGACATGTTCTGTTTTAAAACTCACGTTGCGAACGGGAGAAAATACAGCGTCTACTTGAATACGTCCAATTTCCTTCTCCCGCTTTTCGCGGGTTTCAACTGGGAGGTAGCCTAATCCTGCTTCAATCGTCAGATCAAGATTTAAACTCGCGGCTTCATCGGTCATCGTCGCAATGACTAAGTCAGGATTCATGATTTCGACCTGGGAGTTTATCTGGAAATCTGACGCCTTCACGGTATGTTTCCCTTTTAGAGAAAGTTTCAACGTAGTTTTTTCCGTATCCAATAATTTTGGACGAAGTTGTTTGATATTGGTAAGAATTTCCACTACGTCCTCTTTCACATGAGCGGCGGTTGAAAACTCGTGTTGAACTCCTCGAATTTTTAATTCGGTTACCGCAGCACCCGGAAGCGAAGACAACAGAATACGACGCATCGCATTTCCTAGTGTTAATCCGTAGCCGGGAAAACACGGTTCAATCGTCACCGTTGCCTCCATGTCGCTTTGGCGCTCGAAACGAATCGATTGTGGTAATGAAATGTCTAACATGTAATGAAGAAAAAAATTAGCGAGAGTAAAATTCAACAATCAACGGAATGCGATACGCCTGGGATAGCTGATCGGTTTCCGGATTGGATGTCACTTTACCAGCAAAATCACTGTCTGACCGCACAAGCCATGTCGGAGTTTTCTGCTGCTTCCAGCGTTTGCTGATTTCTTCGAACGGAGTTGCAGAAGTTCCATTCGTGCGTTCAATCGCAACCTCATGATTCGGTGAAACTAATTGAGACGGCACGGTGCATTTACGACCATTCACGCGAATATGCCCATGACGTACAAATTGACGTGCTTGATTGCGGGATGTTGCAAATCCTAATCGATAGACCACATTATCTAAGCGTCGTTCCAATAACGAAATAATGTTCTGGTTGACGTCGCCAGGTAACACATTCGCACGTTCGATCAGATGACGAAAATCGCGTTCCATGAGTCCATAGATTTTTCGTACTTTTTGCTTTTGACGTAATTGTGTTCCGTATTCCGTTGGTCGAGATTTTCGCGCCTGACCATGCTGGCCCGGAGGATAATTTCGACGCACAGCGCCACATTTTACGGATGCACAACGATCTCCCTTGAGAAGGAGCTTTTCGCCAGCGCGACGACATTGTTTACAGCGGGGTTCAAGATTTCGTGCCATAACACATCAAATGTTAGATCCGACGAGGTCGCTTTGGACGCGGTCCATTATGCGGAATCGGAGTTAAATCCTTAATTTTCGAGATGCTTAATCCTTGGCCAGAAAGAGCATGTACTGCGGATTCACGTCCGCCGCCAACGCCGGTGACGTAAACTTCCACTTCTTTTAGTCCAACATCGGAAAGCTTTTCGACTAAATCGCGAACGACGCGGGACGCCGCATACGGTGTGGCTTTTTTTGGTCCCTTGAAACCCAAATGACCAGCGCTCGACCATCCCAAGACATTGCCTTGTAAATCCGTAATCGAAACAATGGTGTTATTATAACTCGACTGAATGTGAACTTGGCCCTGCGAAACAGCGCGTCGAGCTTTTTTCTTACGTTTTTTGGGTTCTTCTGCCATAGAATCGATCGATTAGGTCTTCTGCGCTGCGGTTTTGCGTCCGCTTCCCATGGTGCGTCGAACATTTCCACGGACGGTCCGTGTATTCGTCCGCGTGCGTTGACCACGAACTGGAAGATGACGGCTGTGCCGCATTCCACGGTAAGAGCCAATTTCTTTCAGACGTTTGATACTGGATAAAATCTCCCGACGCAACTCACCCTCTACCTTGTACTGTTTTTCAATCACTTCACGAAGACGATTGACTTCTTCATCTGTTAAATCTTTGGTCCGTGTATTCGGGCTGACCTTGGTGAGGTTCAAAATGCGTTGAGATAAGGTTGGCCCAATGCCGTAGATATAATGGAGCGCGATCTCGATACGTTTTTCTTTCGGTAGTGTAACACCAGCAATACGTGCCATAGAATCATTATCCCTGTCGTTGTTTATGTTTAGGATTCGTACAAATCACGAGCACTCGACCTTCGCGTCGGATAGTCTTACAGTTTTTGCATCGTTTTTTTACAGAGGACTGCACTTTCATAGTTGAATTTAATGCCGATACGTAATTCGACCCTTGGTCGGATCATACGGCGTTAATTCGAGACTCACCGTATCACCCGGAAGCAATCGAATGTGATTCATCCGCATTTTACCAGAAAGATGCGCAATGATTTCCTGTCCTTGTTCCAGAGCCACACGGAATGTCGCGTTGGGTAACAACTCGAGCACCGTTCCCTGAACCGCGATAACGTCCTTTCTTGCTGTCATTCAAAGGCTTTAGTTTTCTGAAACTTTTCAGTCAAGACTTAAACTTCTGCCCGTGAGATTGGGGCAATCATTCAGCACTGATTATAGGGGTAAGGTTGTCCCTTGTCAACTCTCTAGGGTCCGCCCCTCTTTTTACCCTTTTTTCTTTCTTCCCCAGTCTGCGGGGCCTGCCCCGCACTCTCGTTTCCGTCTTCTTCCCCCGCCAGGGTACGATGTCGATCCGTTACGGCGGATCGCATCTCGTTCTCGGCCTCGGTTTTTCCTTTTTCAATAACACGAAGGACGGAACCTCGGCCTGCGAAAGCCCCTGTCGGAGAAAGAGAGACGGAAACGAGGTCGAATCCCAGCAGAGGTCGAATCTCTACACATCCGGTCCGCGGGTGGCACGGCGAGGCTATTTCGGGTGAGGACCCCGACGTTATGTCGGGAGACGAACACGAAATAGACCGAAGCCTTTGACAGGACCCGCTAAACGGATAAAAAAGAAAAGGGTAGGCCCTACAGAAAATGATGGAATTTCCTTACGACCCTTCGACGAGGTCGAGATTTGCCGTAGCTACGGCTTTGATGCGTCGAATGCCGGCAGACACGGCTTCTTCTTTCAAAATTTTGAATCCTTTGAGCACGCCAGTATGCTCGACGTGCGGCCCGCCACAGATTTCTTTACTGTAATCCCCCATGCTATAAACTTTCACCTTGTTACCATAGCGCTCCTCAAATACACCAATAGCACCACGACGACGCGCTTCGGAAACATCCATCACTTCAAAAGAGACCGGAAGATCGCGACGAATCTGCTCCTGCACAATTTTTTCGACTCGCTTCAGTTGTTCGGGTGTTACTTTCGTGGGATACGAAAAGTCAAAACGTAGCCGTTCCCTGGTGACATTACTTCCCTTTTGAAAAACCGTTTCCCCTAAGACATCCCGCAATGCCTGATGTAATAAATGCGTTGCCGTATGATGACGCATTGTTTCTGCGGAATGATCTGCGAGTCCACCCGCAAATTTTTGCTCTGCCCCCTTGCGGGATAACTGCTGATGCGTTTCGAATTCTTTCCAAAATCCGGCAGTATCCACACTACGGTGCTGCAACGCGCCTAATTCTTCAGTGAGTTCCAACGGAAATCCATAGGTCGAGAATAACTGAAACGCATGAACACCGGAAATGCGTTCATCGACGCTCATGTTAACGATCTTTTGAAACTCGGACATTCCGCGAGTCAATGTTTTTCGAAATTTTTCTTCTTCGGTGCGCATCACACTTGCAATTTCCTCCATTGGAGAGCCAGCGCTTAAATTCGGATACACATCGCCGTAAATTTCACTTACCCCGTCTAATAGATTTACCAGAAAGTTCTCGCGAATATCCAAAGTTTCTGCTTGCACAATGGCACGTCGCAGAAGTCGTCGCAAAATATATCCTTGATCTTTATTTGACGGACGTACACCATCCGAAATCATCATTGCACCCGTGCGCACATGATCCGCGATAATCCGTCGTGCACGGAGATCTGAAGTGATAGAAGAAGGCTTAGAAACGATTTGATCCAACCGTTGCATCAACGGCAAGAACAAATCTGTTTCAAAAATACTGGAGACGGATTGCGAAATCATCGCAATCCGTTCGAGTCCCATGCCCGTGTCCACATTTTTCTGCTCTAGCTCACGGAAACTCCCGTTATCTTCTTTAAAGTACTGCATGAAGACGTTATTCCAAACCTCTACATACCGCGGTTCTTGGGTAGGATCGCATATTGGAGCCGTACCCTCACCCGTCCACACAAAGATTTCTGTGTCTGGTCCACACGGTCCAGTTGCTCCGGCCGGTCCCCACCAGTTGTGTTCTTTTCCTTGATGAAAAATGCGTTCGCGCGGAATTCCTACAGACTCCCAAATGTTCGATGCCTCTTCATCGCGTGGTGCGTCATTGTCTCCAGAAAACACCGTAATCACCAATCGGTCTTTAGAAATCCCCATGAATTTTTCCGACGTTAAAAATTCCATACTCCACTGAATCGCCTCTTGTTTGAAATAATCCCCGAGCGACCAATTCCCCAGCATTTCAAAACACGTATCATGGGTGGCATCCCCAACTTCGAGAATATCTTGTGTACGAACACAGTTTTGAGAGTTAGCTAATCGTCTTCCTTCGGGATGCGGAGAGCCAAGTAAATACGGAACAAGCGGATGCATTCCCGCTGTAATAAACAACGCGGTGGGGTCATTTTCAGGGACGATCGAAGCAGACGGTAAAACCGCATGCCCGCGCGCACGAAAAAATTCCAAAAAAAGTGTTCGAATCTCACGGCCAGTTCGATGTTGCATACGTTGCAGAAAACAGCATAACGAAAACTCCAACGTTCGTCAAAATGTATCAGGCTCAACGAGGCTGTGAATGCATACATTCAACTCGCCAATTTTGAGTTCACAGCTACGAGCTTCTGATCACCGCGCTTCCCAAAAGCTCATCACGACGATAGAATGCCACGAACTGCGCCGGTGTAATAGCGCGTTGAGGTTCTAACGTCTCAATCACCAGACCGTTCGACTTCTTGGAAACAACGGCGCGCTGTGGCTCCTGCCGGTACCGTACTTGAACCATACAACGGAACGGAAACCGTGGTGTTGGTCCGATCCATAAAGGTTGATGCGCCAGGAATCGATGGGTAAAAAGCCTCGGATGATTATTTCCTGCTACGACAACTAACGTATTGGCGCGGAGATTTTTCTGAATGACATAGTATGGCAACCCAGCATGCGACGGTACTCCATGACGTTGCCCAATCGTATAGAATGCAAGTCCTTGATGCGTGCCAACGATTTCCCGTGTATCAGCATCTACAACATCCCCAGGTTCGCGCGCAATGTACATGGACAGAAAATCTTGTAGCGGCACTTCACCCACAAAACACAACCCTTGGCTATCCGGTTTATCAAACGTGGGAATTCCAGAACGCTTCGCAAATGCCCGGACATCGCGTTTGGTCCACGTTCCCAAAGGAAACAACACGCGGGAAAGTTGCTGTTCCTGCACACGGCACAAAAAATACGATTGATCTTTTTCTGAGTCTTTGCCACGAAAAACGCGTGTGCGTTTACCGCGATGTGTAACGCGCGCATAATGTCCTGTTGCAACCCAGTCACCGATCTTCAATGCGCGTTCCACAAAGAATCGAAATTTCATCCATTGATTGCAAACAATATCGGGATTCGGTGTCCGACCTTTTTTGTATTCACTTAAAAAATAGGAGAACACATACTTACGGTACTCCTGTTCAAAATCCCATGTTTGAAGTGGAATATCCAACTGCGCTGCAACACGCAGGGCATCTTCCCGATCCTGACGATAACTGCATTCCATGCCATCTGGAGAAATAACGCCCGACCAGTTTTTCATGAACACACCCACAACATCAAAGCCTTCTTGCTTCAAGAGTTTAGCTGTGACCGACGAATCCACTCCCCCGCTCATTGCTACAATCACGCGATTTTGTCGCATATTCAACATCCGCGTTCTAAAAATAGTTAAACAGATCGTGAATTCATCAATTCAGCTCGCGGATTTTGAATTCACGGCTATAAGACCCACACCTGATTCCCCAACCCTTCCAAGAAATGGATTTCCATCGATGCCAATAATAGCAATACGCCGATCACCGCGATGGTATGCGCCCATGCGCGATGATGCTGAATTTCTAACCGGATTCCCATCGCGAGCATCAGAATCAACGCAAAACCGGCAGCCAAGAAGAGATAAAATTCGCGCACAAATTCGGATGCGCGCACCCATGCATTGGATGGAGTTTGTTCCGAGATCGTTGAAACAATGTTCTCGGATTCAACCGTAATTTGTTCCTCTGGAAAGACGTCAGGGTTCACCGTTTCTGTCGTATTATTGACCGAAATCGAGGTTCCAGCAATTTCAACCAACGGAATATTGGTCGAACCAAATAACTCCACAATGATCGTTGTCTTTTTTCCATCAACCTCCCCTGTTGCCACAGCAAGCCCCATATCACGAAAATGTGGATTCAAGATATTTGCTCGATGTGTTGGACTTTCCATCCAAGCTTCATGCACGGTCTCTGCGTCCGAAAAATTGCTTGCAAGATTTTCTCCAGCGTGAACGTACCGATACCCTGCTGCATGAAACCACTGCCATGGAGTTTCTCCTTGTGGACCATAGTGGTTGAAATACCCTTGGTTCACCATATC
>CAZOCX010000001.1:19761-32116 GCA_964578475.1 uncultured Gammaproteobacteria bacterium
AGCAACCAGCGGTGAAGATGGTTCATAAAAAATTAATGGGAAAGTTTTACACGCTCACCCGGAGATAACGGTTTGGGATTCCCTGAAGATACCGGCGGGCTTGGTAATATGATTGGTTCTTGCCGCAGCGCGATGGGGGCTTTCGGTTGTGGTGTGGGAATTGCAGGATTTATAGAACGAGGAGCGGACATTTGCATGTCTCCTGCCCGATGTTGATCGCCACGATTACGCCCGCGTCTCCGGCGGCGGCGTTTATGCGGAGCCTCACTCGCGGGTTGAATCGGTCTCTGTAGTGCTTGAGAGAGTGAGAGTTCAGCTGGCTCATTACCAGAAGTCCTTTTTGGAGTCGGCGTCGCTACTTTTATATTTGGAACATTCGTGTGTTGCAAAGGCTCCAACACAGAGGGTTGAGATTGCTCGATCGGCTGTTGCACTGTTTGTACTGGTTGCGGAGCTGATCGCTCTTCAGTAGAAAGAAGATCTCCGCGACTAGGGAACAAAAAATTCGTTGACGAAGAATTCGATGTATTCTGAATCGGACGCACAGGCTCTGTGTACGAGCGAACAGTTTGCTGGGGATTCGGTACACTTTCGGACGCTGAAAATGCGGCGATATTTTGTGGTCGTTCCATCGAATCTCTTCGAGTATTTGCAGGAGACGAAGGTGAATGGGAATACGGTTGTACGGGTTGTGTCGGAGCAGAAGGTCGAGATCGATACTCTCGAGGCTGTGCGTGCTCATTTACAGCGGATCTTGGCCGTGGCTCTCGTGGTTGGGAAGCAGCGGCTTGCGGTGCTATGGATGAGGACAATGGAGGTCCTTCTTGCTCCTCTCCTTCTCCGCTCATCCCCGTAATACCACTCCAGCGTAAAATGCGTTCCTCTACTTGTTCGCGGCTGCGCGCAAATCGTTCTCGCGATAAACGAATGACCTTTTCGCCATTGCCAGTTGGTTGGTGCAGTGGTGGCAATGTCACAGCGCTAAAGGGTTGTGATGCAACACCATGAATCATGAGTTTCAAAATAATTTGATACTTCGTAATGTTGACCAAATCGGTCGGAGTAAATGTTGGCTCAAACTCTTTTTCCAGAAATTCCGCATCTGCAGCACCAATGCGAAAGATGACCAACGTGCCCACGTTTCCAAATACCGCTGCTGCAACCTCCTCTTCGAGCTGTTCGATATATTGATGCGCCATGATCAGGTTTAAGCGGTATTTACGCGCCTCCGACAGAATATCTGCAAAGCTCTCGGTCGCAAAATTTTGGAACTCGTCGACATACAAATAAAAATCTTTCCGATCTTCTTCAGGAATATCCGCGCGACTCATTGCCGCAAGCTGAATTTTTGTTACCATCATCGCACCTAACAACGCACTATTCTCCTCTCCGATTCGACCTTTGGATAAATTCATGATGAGAATTTTCTGATGGTCCATGATGTCACGAATGTCGATCGTACTTTTGGGCTGCCCAACAAGATTGCGAATAATCGAACTCGACAAAAACTGGCCGACCTTGTTTTGAATAGGCGCAATCGCTTCTGACCTAAACTTATCATTGTAATTTGCGTACTCATTTTCCCAAAATGATCGGACCATGGGGTCACGCACATTGCTTACGACTTTCTTTCGGTATGATTTATCCACCAGCATCCGCAGTACCCCGAGTAATGTGGATCCCGGATATTCGATCAACGCAAGAATCGTATTCATTAAAATATATTCCAGTCGAGGCCCCCAGGAATCTGCCCAAATCTTTTTGAACACACTCACTAATCCATTCGCCACTAGATGACGATATTCCGGATGCAATTCTTCTAAAATGTTAAATCCAATCGGGTACTCGGTGTCGGATGGATTAAAATAAATCACATCCTGAACCCGATGAGCAGGAATGTGTTCAATAATGGTAGCGGCAAAATCACCGTGCGGATCGACAACAGCAACTCCATTTCCTGCATAAATATCGGAAATGACCATATTCTCGATCATGGTGGTTTTTCCCATGCCGGTTTTTCCCATTAAATACACATGGCGGCGTCGGTCGTCTTTGAGGATTCCAAATTTCCGAACGCGATTTCGGAAGTTCGTTTGTGCAAAAACCGTAATGGTTTCTGGTGTCGTTTCCATGGTCTAGTTAATAAACGGTAAGTTGCTAGGTGCAGCGCCTGGTGGTGATGCACTTCCAGTCGATGTTGCAGCCGATTCTGCTGCGCCTGGGAGTATCCCATCAAAGGGGAGGTCGCCGGGTGCTTCACCTTTCTTGCTCATCGAACGCGCAACATTTGTTGGCACGCGCTCTTCTTCGGTGTTCGGGAAGTGATACAAACTTGCGATTTCAGCTGTATTCATTACCGGACCATGGCCCGTCATCGTGATAGCTTCGCGGCACTTAAAATATTTTAAAATTCGATTCTTTTTCCATTCGGTACGCGTTTTTCGCAAGAAATAATTCACCTGGGTTTTCGTCTGCGGCTCTGGTTTCAAACTATTGAGTCCTCCAAACTGATTGAAATACCCCATTACAGCTGAAGCACCGCGTCCTTTATTAAAGACACCTTTTTTTCCAATGTAAACAAATCGAATCTTTGTTTTGAAGCCAATTTTCTCTGTTTTCTTTTCAATGGCTTTTACCTGCTCTTGTTCACCGGGTGTCAAAAATTGCATCAAACTTCGTAATTCTGTCTTGGTCTCATGCTCTCCGCCGCCTTCCCATCCGCCAACAGCATTAATGAACCCTTCGACGAGACCTCCCAGGAGATCAAAAAATTTTGAAAGAATGCTTTCTTTCTGTTTTGCTTTAACACCTGCAATTTTTTTTGCCTGTTCTAACGATGCTTTTCTCCAATCCTGGGAAATCGGTGTGAGAATGATTTGAATCCATGCTTGTTCATCCGGCTGCATTGTTGCGAATGTTTCGAGTAAACTTTTTAATGGATCCGCGTACAATTTCTGCACCACATCTTCAAAATCTTCGTATGTCCGAATCGGAATGGATGGGTGCGCTGCGAGCATAAGATCCGTACCCCAAAGATCGTACTCGGAATTTGGAAATCGGAGCCGTGCTTCTTTAGCGTAATCTTCGACTTCTGTTATCTCGGCATCGGGATATTGTGCGTAAAATGCTGCCTCCACCAAATCCCGAAATGCACGCGCAAACCGGACAATAAATCGTGTCTCGCCACCGATAGAGACGATTTCGAGGCTTACGCGTTGCTGGATAAATCCATCGAGGTAAACGTCAATGAGACTTGGACTTCTGTGCATTCCCGCAAAATGTGTAAATACATGTTCTGCTGCACGCATGCTCGGGATCGCAGATGCCGGAATACTGACCGAAATAAGAATATAATCCGAATCCCGAATGTACCGCTCCTGGATAATATTCATGTAAACGCGAAACGCACCCCAGAGAATCAGAGGAATGAACAACAGGACGCCGCCGTTCAAAAATACAAACCAAAAAAGCTTGAGTAAAAATGTCGGCGACGTCGGATTCTCGAGTAGCGTAAGATCGAATTCAAACATGCGGTTCAAAAAACGTTACCATTAGTATATCACACACGAACCGCGCGAATCTCTCGCATAGTTACGACTTTTCCGAACGCAGAACAAATACTTTTCCTCGTTTCTCAAACTGATCGTGATTCGTGAGTGCCAAATAGATCGTGTTCTTTTTGACGAACCGCTGTTTTAATACATGCTCGGTAATTTGTTCACGCGTTACACCTTCGGGGTGGTCCCGCAATAAATCTGCAATAACATCAGCAACAACGCCGGGTCGGTATCCCCATTCGCTAAGGGCGTACACCCCACGACCTACGAGCACATAGCGATCGTTTAAAATCAGCTCATTATGCACAGTAGGCGGATAGGCATTCCGCTGGTCGAATTTGGCTTTATTGATTTGATCTGCAATTTCGTGGAAATGCATGGGTTTTCCGGCGCGCTTCAAAATCAAATAAATTTTGTCGTTCATGCGTTTTGGGATAATCTCGCCCCATTCAGAAAGCCCAAATTCACCGAACGGATTTCGGCCAAGTTTTCGGCTCAATGTGACATGCGATGCCAAGATATCGGAATCCATGCGCGATGCATGGTGCGATCCGACTTCATGCTTTGTAAATTGGTCCCACAACTCCTGCATCGAAACCGGTCGTTCAGCAGTTGCGACAATTTCTTTCAGGCATTCAAGCAATTCATGCACTAATTCTAATGACGTGGTCGTGAGTTTCCATCCGCGTTTGAGATGTTCGGACGCGTTTACAAGTTCCACTTCGTCAATCAAATGTTCCAATAAGAACAATAGCGATTTGATGTTTTCATCTGTGCGCGGCGTAAAATTCAATAATTTTCGCAGTAACAACTCCTGCTCCATGATTCCAGCACCTTCCTCGCGCAATACCAAAACAATCGTGTGGCGAGCAGGTTTCACTGTGGGGTGAAACTGTGGGTGCGATTTAATTTTACGGATCGCAGCAGATTCAATTTGTCGAATGCGTTCGCGTGTCACATCATACAACGTTCCAATCGCTTCCAGCGTTTGTTTGCGTGTACCTGAAAGCCCATGCCGGCGACGCAACACGTCTTCTTCTTTGGACGTCAATACTTTAAACAGCAATGTCAACATTTCAGACGGGTCGAAATTGGCCCGCTCCTGATTTTTTTGACTGTCCATTACTTTGTCCAAAATTGACTCGGACATGATCTAGAAGTCTTAACAATAAAGAATGACGATACTATATCAGAGATGGCTTCATCTGTCAAGAATTTCTGCTTTTTTAAATACTCAAAACTCTCCTTGGATAGGAGAAAATGCGCAATATTTTATCTATTATTAGCCAAATTTCATGAAATCTTCTCTGCTTCTGCTTCGGTTTTGCGTAAGGCATCACGAAATACCAGTAAAAGCTGGCTCGCAATAAAAATCGAGGAATACGACCCCACGATAACGCCAACCACGAGTGCGAATAAAAACCACCGGATCGCTTCCCCACCGAATAATAAAAGCGCAAGAAGCATCAGTAATGCAGTAATCGAAGTATTTAACGACCGTGCGGCAGTCGATCGGATGCTCTCCCGAATCGTTTCTTTAAAGGGTTCATCCTTTACACGGCGCAGTCGTTCGCGGATGCGGTCAAAGACCACGATCGTATCGTGAACCGAGAACCCGAGAATCGTAAGCAGGGCGGTCACGAATAGAGAGTCAATCTGAATATTGTAAAAATAGCCTAAGACGGCGAATGCACCAGCTGTGAGTAAAATATCATGGATGAGGGCGACGATTGCAGCAACCCCATATGTCCAGGAAGGAACAGGGCCGATCGAAACTGCGCGAAACGCCCAGGAAATATAAAGAATAATCGCAATCAGCACGATCAGAATCGCAACAACGGCTTTCTGTTTCAGCTCTTCTCCAATGGTAGGGCCAATAGAAGAAAAGGATTCCTCCGTGACCTCTCCAAACTTGTCCGTAAGCGCCTGGATCACCGCACCCTGTGTTTCTGGATCCATTTCCGTGGACCGAAGAACCATACTTTGTATTCCTGCGGGTTGGACAACCGGTGCTTGCGGCAATACAGGTGTTACAGCTTCCTGAATTTCCGAAACCGTTGGCCGAAGTCCTGTAAACCGAACTTGTAAAATCGATCCACCCGTAAAGTCCACACCGAGTTTGAGTCCGCCTAATGCAAAAAATACGATGCTCGCTACAATCAGAGAACCCGAGATCAAAAACCAAATGGGAGAAGTTAATAATTGTTTCATAACCATCGATCAGATAACGATTGTGGCACAAAGAGCCGTAACAGTGTGCGGGTCACCGTGATTGCCGTAAACATACTAATGAGAATCCCGATGGCAAGTGTGATCGCAAATCCTTGAATCAGGCTGGTGCCAAACCATGCTAACACAAGACACGTGATTAAACTGGAAACATTCGAGTCTCGAATCGACCTCCATGCACCAACAAATCCATCTTCGATCGACTGGTACATGCTTTTGCCGATCCGGCGCTGTTCCCGCATGCGTTCAAAAATTAAGACATTTGCATCGACAGCCATTCCAACAGAGAGAATAAATCCAGCAATTCCTGCTAGAGTTAAGGTAATTCCAAAAATTTTATACACCGCTAAATTTAATGCAAGGTAAATCGTGAGTGCGACCATTGCTAACACGCCAGAATACCGGTAGAACGCGATCATGAAGGTTGCCAAGACCACGAATCCCACGACTCCCGCAAATACACTGCGCTCCATGGAAACCTGACCGAGACTTGGACCAACATTTTGCTGGGAAATGAGGTTGATCGGCACGGGCAGTGCACCGGCATTTAAATTGCGCGCTAATTCCTTGGCTTCTTCCACAGTAAAGCTGCCCGTAATAACAGCTTCCCCGCCAGTGATTTGTTGGTTCACGACCGGCGCGCTAATCGGTGCACCGTCGAGGAAAATGGCAATTTGCTTTCCAATATACTTCCCAGTCATTTCCTCGAACAGTTTTGCGCCGTCGGAATCGAATTCCAGTGAGACTGTGGGGTTATTCAACTGATCAAATTGAACGGATGCGCGCTCGAGGTTTGCTCCAGAGAGCTCGGTTTTTTCGTAGGTAAAAATCGCGAACGGGTCTTCTTCTTGGCCTTTCGAAAAGAGAATGTGGCGAGATCGGACTTCCAGTTCATCAACACCCTCGTCATTCTTTACCGTCCGACGTTCGTCCACGCGAATGACATGGTATCCAAATTCGGTTTCCACAACCTCGGGATATACCACCCCGACTTCTGCTTTGTCAAAAATCACGTCTTCAAATGGCTTCACCATGACACCGCGGTTGACGAAATCCAAATCCCCGCCCTTCACGGCGGATCCCGGGTCTTCCGAGCGTTCTTTGGCAAGTATTTCAAAATCCGCACCAGCTTGCAGTTCGCGCAACGTATTTTCTGCAGACTCTTTGGCTTTGCGGTTTGTTTCTTCCACATTTTCGTCAGGGGCGGCATTTTCTGGAGGCACCCGGAATTCTAGCAAGGGTGTTTTTCCAATGCGGTCAATGGCCTGTCCCACATCCGTCACCCCAGGGAGTTCCACGATCACGCGGTAATTTCCACCGGATGTGCTGGTTTGTACTACAGGCTCGGAGACACCAAAGGCATTTACGCGACGTTCAATCACATCGCGCGTACCCAAAATCGCCTCTGCACGCTGGCCCTCCGCGATTTCCTTCATGTCTGCCTCGTAGGTGAGTTGCGATCCACCCTGCAAATCGAGCCCTAAATTGAGTTTAAGGGCATTAAAATAGCTTCCAGCCCAGGAGGGACTTTTCGGAATATCCATGAATACCGCCATGGCGGTTAGCACAACAATCCCAGCAAAGATCATGAAAAATCTCCCCCGACGCGTGATGGTCATAGAGTATGAACAGTATATCGCTTGAAGTCCCTTGATACAAGCAGCGCGAATTGGGGATAAGTGAAATCCTAATTCCTTTTTATTCTTTTTATTTCTCGGCCGTTCCCGAAGGCACACTCTTTTTGGCCCTGCGTCCGCCCGGGGCGGACAGGCCACGAATTTTGGATTCACCACTACGGGTGGATCAACACCGGAATCCCAACGGTCGCCCAATTATAGACCCATTCTGCGTCGGGTTCATCCATATTGATGCAACCATGGCTCATGGGTCGACCAAAGTTGTTATGCCAATACGCAGCATGAATATAGTAGGGCCAACTAAACCGCACGTTGTTATAAACATTTGGGATATCGTAATTTAGTGGATCTTCCGGACCATACGTCCACTGATAGTCTTTTTTGTAAATTTTTGCATCTACGGTGAACGAACCCTCGGGTGTTGGAAATGCACGAATCCCACTGGAGATTAAAAAGCTACGTTTGACCACTGCATCTTCATAGACATACAGTCGTTGTTCGGAGAGATCCACCTCAATCGCTTTTCCAGACTCGGGCAAATCCCCTACCAAACTACTTCCACCACGAGACGCAATGTTTTCTCGCGCGTTGGCGATCGCTAATGGAACGCGCGTGGGAATCACGGCAAATTCAATCTCTCCATCGCCATTTGTATCTCCTGCAACAGCCCAGGTTCCACCGCGAAAATCACGCTCATAATTCGGAAAGAATTGACGCGATCGGATGGTTCCATCTCCGTCAAATGTGCGCACGTGATTTCCCGATCCCGGACCCGCAGAAACAATGATTTCGTCTATTCCATCATGATTGAGATCTGCAGCAGAAACCCGTACGCCTTTAGCCAAACTCTCGGGGAATGCTTGAAATTCTGAGATCACAGTTTTGGCTCGATTCAATTTATACACTTTCACAGTCGGGCCATTTTCTGTCATGATGCCCATGATCAATTCGTCACCAGGCCTCTCATCCACATTTCCGGATGCCACCTGCACACCACCACGATTCGAGCTTGCCCACGGGAAATAGTCTACACCAATATATTCTCCGAATCGGTCAAATCCGCGCACATGCCCGGATGTCCCGACTCCGGATCCCACATAAATTTCGTCTCGTCCATCGCCATCACGATCTGCAAGTGTCACGGTTGCTCCACGTGTTACTTTTCCATTGAACGCATCAAACCCAAACGGAACAAATTTGGGGTTACCGAATTTATCAAACACGCGGACATGACTTGCGCCGTATGCCGGAACGGTCACAATTTCCATATTCCCATCGCCATTCAAATCCCCTGCTGCGACATTCACGCCCTGATGCATGGTTTGGTCATACGCCAGAAAACTCTTGATGATTTTTCCATTTCCACGCATCACGACCACTTGCGGCCCACCACCCGGTCCTGCTCCAATGATATAATCATCGTCTCCATCTGCGTCGGCATCAAACACATCAATCGATGCGCCGCCCTGAAAGCCCTCGGGGAAAACCAATGTTCGACGAAGCAGAACCTCGCCGCGTTTGTCGTATTGAAGCAATTCGGTTTTGCGGGAACTCGTAGCTAAACTTCCCTGTGCAAAAACCACAACAATCACTGATAGCACCACCACAGCCATGATGAGATGGCGTTTCCATGTTTGTCGCAAATACATGATCTTATTTTAGCAAAAAAATACAGCCGTACAAAAAAAGTGTGCAAAACTTATCCCCAATTGTTCGCTGGAAAATTTTAGGCGGATGCTCGTAAATGTCGTCCCCACTTTAGATCCCATTGCTCTTGAAGCGTAGCGATGCGGTCTGCAAAAAAGTATTTTGTCACCATGTTGGATTCTACACGTTTAAGTCGTGCATCCATCTCATCAAATCGTTCATCGTGTCCGTCGAGTCGACGATAGACGTCATCAAAGGAAGGTTTGAGGACTGTCTCCACGAGGTTTGTGATCGCGCGATCAATCGATCGATCAACGATCATTCCAATTTGTTGCAGATCCTGTTGATCTAACATATCCATGGGCTTTAAAAATCAACGATGCGCCCATTCATCACCGTTAGTCTACCATACCCGCAATATTCGCTATCCACAACCACCGCCGTCGCAGCGACGGCTGATAGGTTGAACCTATCCCATAGGTTCAACCTCGTCAGCCCTGGGCGGACCACATCGCAACCCTGTCTATGTTTACCCAAGTACGCTTGTACGTTTACGTGTACGTTTACGTTCCGTGGCATTTTTTGTATTTTCTTCCAGAACCACACGGACACGGATCATTGCGTCCAACTTTTGTTGTATGCAATTGCTCCGAGGATCGTTCGGAGTCACTGCGATTGGTTTGATGCTGTTGTTGCTGCTCAATCAACGTCGGTTTGACCGGAGCTTGTTTTTCCTCTACTCGGACTTTGAATACCATGGATGCAACAGAACGACCAATATTTTCTAAAAGTTGCGTGAAAATAATATACGCTTCTTTCTTATATTCCACCAATGGATCCCGCTGACCATATCCGCGAAGTCCGATTGTCTCCCGTAATTGTTTCATTTGTTCCAAGTGCTCGATCCAGAATGTATCAATCGATCGCAATAATAACGCGCGCTCAATTTCCCGCATGAGTTCCGGATTTCCGACGCGTTCCTCAACTCCGGCATAACCCGACAGCGCCATTTCTTCCAAATGCTTTAGCAATGCGTCGCGCACATGTGCTGGCTCTGAATTCTTCAAGTTCTTCACAATCAAGGGAAGATCGACGCGATGTTCATCTCCAGCAATCATTGCAATGAATCGTTCCTGAATTTGTGTTAACTCCCACTTCGCAATATCCGATTCCATCGTATGAATAGCGACAATGCGACCAAGCTCATTATGGATCTCTGTTAGTAACATTTCTTTCGTGGAGCCATCGTTGAATTGGGAAGCTCGCAAAATAGCATCTCGGCGTTTATAAATCACATCTCGGTGGGTATTCATGATGTCGTCGTACTCCACCAAATGTTTTCGGGCGTCAAAATGATGACCTTCAACGCGTTTCTGCGCAGATTCTAAAGCTTTTGTGATCATGGAATGCTGAATCGGAACATCCTCGGGAAGCCGCAATGCATTCATCATCGTTTTTACTCGGTCCGAACCAAAAATACGCATCAAATCGTCCTCGAGAGACACATAAAATTGCGTTTCACCAGGATCGCCTTGTCGGCCAGAACGACCGCGGAGTTGATGATCGATCCGACGGGACTCGTGGCGTTCTGTACCAATCACACATAATCCGCCTAATCCTACAATCTCTTTTTCCTTCTCGGAATCGCGAGGGAACCCGCCTAAGACGATATCCGTTCCACGACCTGCCATGTTGGTCGCTATCGTCACAGCTCCGCGTGTACCGGCCTGCGCAACAATTTCCGCTTCTTTCTCGTGATACTTTGCATTCAAAACACTGTGCGGGACATTCGCGTTCTGTAACATGTTCGACAACCGTTCGCTTTTTTCTACCGATATTGTTCCGACGAGTACAGGTTGACCTTTGATGTGGAGGTCCCGAATTTGCTCCATCACTGCCTGAAATTTTGCGGCCTCTGTTTTATAAATGAGATCCGCATTGTCCTTGCGGATCATCGGTCGATGTGTGGGGACAACGACGACATCTAATCCATAAATTTTTCCAAATTCTTCTGCTTCGGTTGCAGCAGTTCCAGTCATTCCAGATAATGTTTTGTACAACCGGAAATAATTCTGAAATGTAATAGTTGCAAGTGTGACATTCTCTTGCTTAATTTCCACACCTTCCTTGGCTTCAATGGCTTGATGCAACCCTTCCGAGTATCGACGACCTTCCAGCATTCGACCGGTAAATTCATCCACAATGACGATGCGTCCGTCTTTCACTAAGTAATCACGATCGCGTAAATACAGTGCCTTGGCTTTCAACGCCTGTTCAATATGATGGGCCATGGTAATTCCTTCGAGATCATAAATATTGGAAACACCAAGGGCTGTTTCCATTTTTTTAATTCCGACTTGCGTCAATGTCACGGCATGCTGCTTTTCATCGACATCATAATCCACCTGCACTTGCAGTCTCTCTACCAACTCTGCGTAACGTCGATATTCACTTGTGGCTTCTTGCGCCGGCCCTGAAATAATCAGCGGTGTCCGCGCTTCATCAATAAGAATCGAATCCACCTCATCGACAATTGCAAATGCCAGCGGTCGTTGTACTTTATCCTCCATGCGCTGTGCCATATTGTCACGGAGGAAATCAAATCCAAACTCGTTGTTTGTTCCGTAGGTGATATCTGCCTGGTAGGCTTCTTTGCGCGTGATCGGACGTAGGTTCGGGTATATTGAATGTTCTACATCAAGTTCAGGATCATATACAAAACTCTGTTGGTCGGACTGAATGCAACCCACCGACAGGCCGAGTGCATGATAAATCTGACCCATCCATACAGCGTCGCGGCGAGCAAGGTAATCGTTGACCGTGACTAAATGTCCTCCGGTTGCAGTCAACGCTTGCAAGACAAGTGACAATGTCGCAACAAGCGTCTTCCCTTCTCCGGTTTTCATCTCCGCGATTTTTCCTTCCACGAGAACCATTCCTCCAATCAATTGCACATCAAAATGCCGCATCTGCAACACACGTTCGGAAACTTCTCGGACTAAGGCAAACGTCTCGGGAAGAAGTTCCGAAAGCGTTGAACCTTCTTTGAAACGTTCACGAAGTTTCTGAAAATAGACCGGAAATTCATTATCTTTTAACGACTTCAAAATTTCTGAAAACGCGTTGATTTCAATCACGCGTTTTTGCATGCGTCGCACCTCGCGATCATGCGGATTTCCAAAAAGAGAAGTCAAAAGAGACATAGAAAAGTCAACGCTCATCTTACGCGGCCCCCTTTCCACTGTCAATTTTACCCTGCTTCATGTATCGGTAAAGCGGTAACCC
>CAZOCX010000002.1:0-4726 GCA_964578475.1 uncultured Gammaproteobacteria bacterium
ATACCGGCGATAACATTCCTAGCGCGCGACGTGACTGGATTTCATACAGCGCGTACACACAGAAATCCGACGTCCATTTGCACGAAGTCGCTGCAAATTAATATGTTGTTTTCGTTTGGTCGCTATGTTAGAGTGACTGCGCGATTGCGCACTCATCGGTCCGCGTCCACATTGTTCACATGTTGTTGCCATTGCTGTTTTGATCAATAACGTAACGCAACATACATTACCATAGGGGGACAACAGTTGCAAGATCCCTTTTTTCTTCACCATGCTATTTCAACTTCTCTTTACAGACCCTTCGCGCTTTATTGTCTGGGTCGCTGCCATTATCTACGCAATCACCGTGCATGAATTCATGCATGCGTATAGCGGAGTTGCACAAGGAGACCCTACGCCCAAGAACGCGGGCCGTTTATCGTTAAACCCGTTGGCGCACATTGATCCCATGGGGTTATTGTTTTTGCTGTTTGTCGGGTTTGGGTGGGGGAAACCAGTTCCGTTTAATCCGTATTTTTTGCGTAACGCCCGCTGGGGACCATTTTGGGTTGCATTTGCAGGACCGCTTTCGAACCTGGTTTCTGCATTTCTATTCGGAGGAATTTTAAAAATCTCGGTCACCCTTGGTATTTCTCCGGACAATTTGCTTGTATTGTTTCTTGTAGCGCTGATCCATCTCAATATCATTTTGTTTCTCTTTAATCTTCTTCCAATTCCTCCGCTCGATGGGTCGAAGATTTGGTATGGGCTCTTTCCACGGCTCCTCGGCCGCTACCAGCCCATACTCGAGCGATACGGACAATGGATTCTGTTTGGAATTATTTTGATCGATCTTCTTTCGCCGGTTTCTATTTTTGGTGCCTTATTTGATGGGATTTCGGAATTTGTGTTTAAGTGGTTTACCTAGCTTTTCTCCCGCCATAGCCTGCGGTTTCCTTTCTTTTTTAGTCCGCAGGGCCTGCCCCGGGTCGACTATTTTGTGTTCGTCCCTAATAAACGGTCCTCACCCAAAATAGTCTCCCCGTGTCACCCGCGGATTGGATACTCGACGGCAAGACTCGTTTCCGTCTCTCTTTCTCCGACAGGGGCTTTCGCAGGCCGAGGTTCCGTCCTTAGTGTATCGATGTAAATAATAGAAACCGAGGCCGAGAACGAGACGCGATCCGTCGTAACGGATCGACGTCGTACCCTGGCGGAGAAGAGGACGGAAACGAGATAGGGGGGGAAGGCCTCCGCGGACTGGAGACTGGAAGAGATTGGAAATAGAGTAGGAGCTGGACATGATCCCGCCGGAGAGGAGATTCACAGTCACAAAGATCTTGACGGAGCCGGATTCTGTATGGTACGGTAGTGCTCAACATGGATGAGGATCTCACCTCATCTCTTTGATTGCGGTTTTGAAACTATGCCAACGATTCGTCAGCTCCTGCGAAAAGGACGATCTCACACATCCAAAAAATCTAAAGCTCCGGCGCTCGAGACGACGTTTAATCCCTTGCGTCGCAAGCGAAGTGCACTCCGTCAGGGTGCACCGTTCAAACGTGGTGTGTGTCTGAAAGTGACGACTACGACACCCAAGAAACCGAACTCTGCGCTGCGGAAGATTGCGCGTGTCCGTTTATCCAATGGAATGGAAGTGACCGCGTATATTCCCGGAGAAGGGCATAACTTGCAGGAGCACTCGATCGTGTTGGTACGCGGCGGACGCGTTCCAGATCTTCCGGGTGTGCGATATCATATTGTACGCGGCGTGTATGATGCGACCGGTGTCGAAGGCCGCAAACGTGGACGATCGCTCTATGGCGCGAAGAAAGATAAAGCATCCAAATAATTGATTTATGCGAGGCAAACGAGCACCCAAACGACCTATTCAACCCGATCCGAAATATCACAGTACTGTGATCGCGAAGTTTACGAATAGTATTTTACGTAACGGAAAGAAATTAGTTGCGCAGCGCATTGTTTATACTGCGCTGGACACGGTAGCAGAACGAACAAAGCAAGATCCGTTAGATGTGTTCAATCAAGCATTAAAGAATGTCACTCCAACTGTGGAAGTCCGATCCCGTCGCATCGGAGGCGCGAATTATCAGATTCCAGTCGAGGTGCGCGGAAACCGACGGAACGCATTAGCATTTCGTTGGGTGATCGATGCAGCACGCAGCCGCAAGGGTTCTCCGATGGCGCAGTGTTTAGCGCAAGAGTTGATCGACGCAGCAAATAACGAAGGATCTGCCGTGAAAAAACGCGAAGACGTTCATCGTATGGCAGAATCCAACCGCGCATTTGCGCATTTTGTATAATTTTTAAGATTCGCGATTGCCAGCACACTGGGGATCGTTTCTCGTATGTCAGACATGGAGCTCCTGAAAAATACCCGGAATATTGGAATCATCGCGCACATTGACGCAGGAAAAACAACGGTCAGTGAGCGTGTGTTGTTTTATACAGGAAAAAAACACAAAATGGGAGAAGTGCACGAGGGCGCGGCGGAGATGGACTGGATGGAACAAGAGCGCGAACGTGGAATTACGATTACATCCGCAGCGACAACGTGTTTTTGGAAAGACGCACGCATTAACTTGATCGACACGCCGGGTCATGTGGATTTCACCGTGGAAGTCGAACGCAGTTTGCGCGTGTTAGATGGTGGTGTTGTGGTGTTTGATGGAGTTGCGGGTGTAGAGCCACAGTCGGAAACAGTCTGGCATCAAGCGGATAAGTATCGCGTGCCGCGCATGTGCTTTGTCAATAAAATGGATCGCACCGGCGCGAATTTTTATCGTGACCTCGACATGATTCGGGATCGGTTGAACAAACGCGCATTTCCGATTCAATTGCCGATTGGTGCCGAAGAAAAATTCTTGGGCATCGTTGATTTGATTACACAAAAAGCATATTTCTACCGCGATGAAGAAGGAAAGTTGATCGAGGAGGGCGCAATTCCCGATGACCTACAAGAAAAGGTGAAAATATTTCGGTCCGAACTCATCGAAGCCATTGTCGAAAACGATGAGGAACTAACCCAACAATACTTAGATGGTAAAGAACCTTCGGCAGAGGATTTGCGACGCGTGCTCCGAAAATCCGTGATCGCGTTTGATATTATTCCGGTTTTGTGTGGTTCGGCACTAAAGAATAAGGGTGTTCAATTCTTGCTGGATGCTGTGGTGGAGTATTTGCCGTCGCCGCTCGATGTTCCTCCGGTCACAGGCACAGACGTGCGCGATTCGACAATCAAAATGGAGCGCCATCCCCGCGATGAAGAGCCTCTTTCTGTGCTGGCATTCAAAATCGCAACCGATCCCTATGTCGGAAAACTCGCGTTCATTCGCGTCTATTCAGGTGTGTTGCATTCGGGTTCGTATGTGCTGAATTCCAACACTGGCAACAAAGAACGTATTTCACGGTTGGTGCGCCTGCATGCCAACAAACGCGAAGAAATTCAGGAAGTGCATGCCGGAGACATTGCAGCAGTGGTTGGTCTGAAAGGTACGACAACCGGCGACACCTTGTGTGACCCAGAGCATCCGATTTTGCTCGAAAAAATTATTTTCCCGGAACCGGTTATTTCTGTTGCGATCGAGCCAAAAACCAAAGCCGATCAAGAGAAAATGGGTATTGCGTTGGGAGCACTTGCACAAGAAGATCCCACGTTTCGTGTACGAACCGATGACGAAACAGGCCAGACGATTATTTCTGGAATGGGTGAATTGCACTTGGAGATTTTAGTCGATCGCATGAAACGCGAATTTACGGTTGAGGCAAATGTTGGCGCGCCGCAAGTGGCATACAAAGAAACCATCACAAAGCCTGCAAGCGGTGAAGGTAAATACATTCGGCAGTCGGGTGGACGCGGTCAGTATGGACATTGCTACATCGATGTCGAACCGCAGGAGCGAGGTAAAGGATATGAATTTGTGAGCGCTGTAAAAGGCGGAAACATTCCGAATGAATATATTCAACCCGTCAATAAAGGTATTCAAGAAGCGTTAGCCAATGGTGTGGTTGCGGGTTACCCGATGATTGATGTGAAAGCCACACTCACCGATGGGTCGTATCATGAAGTCGACTCCTCTGAACTCGCGTTTAAAATTGCGGGTTCTATGGCATTCCGCAATGCCGCAAATCAAGCAAAACCCGTGTTGCTCGAGCCGATCATGAAGATCGAAGTGGTTGTTCCAGCGGAATTCATGGGCGACGTGATCGGAGATCTCAATTCTAAGCGTGCGCAAATCACGGAAATGTCCGATCGCACGAACATGAAAGTGATTTCTGCGTTTGTGCCCTTAGCAGAAATGTTTGGATATGCCACAACACTACGATCGATGACCCAAGGCCGCGGTACTTACACGATGGAATTCTTTGAATATCAAAATGTCCCTGGAAATATTACGATAAAAATCAAAGAAAAACAGGGGATGGCGGATAAGAAATAGCGATTGAAGATTCGAATGTTGTTGATGCACTCTGTGCTTGCGGTACAGGGTTAATGTGCTGCGCGGAGTTTTAAATGAAATTCTCCACGCAGATCTTGGAGTTGCTCGTGGAGATAATCTTTCGTGACCATTTCTGATTAGATCCGGTCGAGACGCGATTCGATGTTTTCAAACCGAAGATCCATCTCGGCAAACCGATCGTATACGCCATCAAAGCGTCGATAAATATCATTAAATCGTTGATCGATCTGTTCAAACCGCTCATCGATTTTTTCGAACTGCTGATC
>CAZOCX010000002.1:4826-9313 GCA_964578475.1 uncultured Gammaproteobacteria bacterium
TAAATCGTTGATCGATCTGTTCAAACCGCTCATCGATTTTTTCGAACTGCTGATCAATATCCTCAAACGCTGGTTTGAGAATGTTCACAACGAGGTTGTCGATCGCCGTATTCACGATGTCCGTGACAATCGGGATAATTTTATACGTCACGGCATGATCGATTTTTTGATCCAGAAGATTTCCAAGTTGCTCCAGATCGTGTTGATCTAACATACGTATGGGCTTACGGATAAGTTGATGCGCCCATTCATCACTGTTAGTCTAGCACACGCGTCAAACGCGTTATCCCCATCCTGCGCCGTCGTTGCGACGGCGGATAGGTTGAACCTATCGATAGGTTCAACCTCGTACGGGATTGAATCCCGTACCACATCGCAACCCTGTATATAAATTAATGTAGGCAAAAAATCAGCCCTGCCGCGGAACTTCCGTGACAGGGCGTATGCGAGGCCGGCTGGTTTTGATTTGGTTCAGGGGTTAGCCGGCCCCTCCGGAGTCAGTCGTAGATGACGCGCGCACTTCCGGGCGTGATCGCGACGCCGCCGTCGAACTGGTAGACTTCGTCCTCCTCGATCCGGGCTGAGATCGGCCTGGCGTTCCCGGCGGGCATGAATGCCGCCTCCACGGCGAACACGTGGTCGGACAAGGTCGGAACGCTCGCACCGAGCCAGGGACTCGGAGCCGCGATGACGCCGCACGGGTTGGTCACCTCGATGACGCTTGCGTCGAGGTGTCCGAGAATCGGACCCGCCGTGGCCGACTGGTTGCTGGTGAACAGGAACGCGAAGGTGACGAACAGGACGCTGATGTAATTGAAGAACGGAGACAGGTGGAATCTGTGGAGCAAGGCCCCCTCCTCTCATCCAAGGCAATCGGGTTCTACCGGCTCTCGGGATCACCCAGATCGCCTATACGAAACAGGTCTTCTACCCTGTTCGTTCGTCTTTTTTACGGCAAATCTGTAATCCTGTCAAGGATTTCCGTCTCTTACTGAATTCTTTGAAGGGTCAGACCCCCAGTTTGTTTCATCTGAAAACTGAGGCTGGACCAAGGCCAGTGGGTTGTCTCATTTGGATACATTAAGAAAGACGGGCATCCGCCTACGCCCTTTGGGCTACGGCGGATTACCTTTTTAGATAAATAAAGGTGGGTAAAAAAAACGACCCCGGAGTGAAGTGGATATATGCGTACGTACCTTGCGGTTCGTAGCGTGCCGACCGATGAAGGTCAACATCCACCCTATCTCGGGTGAGGACCGTTTATTAGGGACGAACACGAAATAGACCGAGCCGGAACAGGACCCACTGGACTGGAAGCTAGCGCATAACTCCTTGACACTGTATAATGCACTTGCTACAATCGTTCTGGATTTTATCAACATCCAATCTTTGGATGTTATCTCTTCAAAATTCTTTAGATTCTTTAATCATTAGAGGCATTTGCCCATTAATGTATGGCAGAACAGTTTGATCGTTCGAAGCCGCATGTGAACGTCGGAACCATTGGTCATGTGGACCATGGGAAAACCACGTTGACAGCTGCAATCTTGAAAGTCTTAGCTGGCAAAGGATTAGCCGCGCAAGACAAGAACGTGGACCAAATCGATAATGCTCCGGAGGAACGCGAGCGTGGAATTACGATTGCAACTTCGCACGTGGAGTACGAATCGCAGAATCGTCACTACGCACACGTTGATTGTCCGGGACACGCGGATTATGTGAAGAACATGATTACCGGTGCTGCACAAATGGATGGTGCGATTTTAGTGGTGTCTGCTGCAGATGGACCGATGCCGCAAACGCGCGAACATATTTTACTTGCACGTCAGGTTGGTGTGCCACACATTGTGGTCTTCATGAACAAAGTCGACCAAGTCGATGATCCAGAATTACTCGATCTCGTGGAAGTGGAGATTCGTGACTTGCTCAACAAATACGAATTCCCTGGCGATGAAATTCCGGTGATCAAAGGATCGGCGTTGAAAGCACTCGAGAATCCGACCGATGAAGAAGCATGCAAACCGATCATGGAACTCATCAAAACATTAGATGAATACATTCCCGAACCCAAACGCGACACTGAACATCCATTCTTGATGCCGGTCGAAGATATCTTCTCGATCGAAGGTCGTGGAACGGTAGTGACCGGTCGTATCGAACGCGGAATGGTCAAAGTCAACGAAGAAGTGGAAATTGTGGGATTGAAAGACACCCAGAAAACCATTGTGACCGGAATTGAAATGTTTAACAAAACATTGACCGAAGGTCGCGCTGGAGACAATGCAGGGGTTTTGCTGCGTGGAACCAAGAAAGAAGATGTAGAACGCGGACAAGTGCTTGCCAAACCCGGGACCATCACACCGCACACGGATTACGAAGCCGAAGTGTATATTCTTTCCAAAGAAGAAGGTGGCCGACACACGCCAATCTTGAAAGGCTACAAACCCCAGTTCTACTTGCGAACCACGGATGTGACCGGTGAAGTTGTATTACCTGAAGGAACCGAAATGGTCATGCCAGGAGACACCATTAGCTTGACCGTAAAACTCTTGAAACCCGTTGCCCTCGAAGAAAAACAACGCTTCGCGATTCGTGAAGGTGGCAAAACTGTTGGTGCTGGCGTCGTCACCAAGATCGTTAAATAATCAAATCTTTCCCCTCTTCGACCTCCATCGGGGAGGGGTTTTAGAACCTTACCTTAATCGTTCATTGAACCTTCCATGGCTGACCGTTCTCCTGACACGTCCGAAGTTGCGGAAAAAGAAGAAGTCCGAGAGCAGCGTATTCGGATCAAGATCCGTGCCTACGATAATAATATCATCGACCAGTCCACGCGTACGATTATTCAAGCTGCTGAACGCACCGGCGCAAAGGTCGTGGGTCCAATCCCACTTCCGACCGAGCGCTCGATGTATACGGTACTGCGATCCACGTTCATTCGAAAGAATGCGCGCGATCAATATGAAGTGCGCGTGCACAAGCGGTTGATTGATATCTATGATCCCACGCCGAAAGCTATGGATGCTCTGATGAATCTGAACCTACCTGCTGGAGTGGATGTCGAGATTAAAATGTAGATAGGACTAGAAGTTAAGACGTTTTATTTGTCATCGATGATGGATGTTTCCATCGCCTGATCCTCGGCACCGTTCGAGTGATATCGGAAGCGAAACTCTACGCATCGAACCCGTTTCATCCAAAACCTGAAAGAGCTCGTGACGAGTTTTCAAGTGGATGTGTGGGAGACACTTGTAAACTGATCATGAGCTTTTTGTAACAACAGATTGGATCACGTATGAAATTCCTGATTGGACGAAAACTTCACATGACACAACAATTCACCGACGACGGAACTGCGTCGGGTGTGACGCTTGTGCAGATTTCTCCGTGCATTGTAACAGGCATTTGGCGATCTGAACTTCATGGACGCAATGCCATTCAACTCTCTTGCGAACCTGTCAAACGTCCGACGAAAAAACATCCCGAACGTGTCGTGTATCGCGCTGTCCGAGAATTTCCGTGTGATGCAAAATTGGCTGACTCTGTGAAGGTTGGCGATACGGTCGATGAATCCTTGTTTGCAAACGGCGACGCGATTCAAGTGCAAGGGACCATGAAAGGTCGCGGATTTCAAGGTGTGGTCAAGCGTCATGGATTTCATGGAAGCCCCAAATCGCACGGTCACAAAGATCAATTACGCATGCCAGGGTCTGTTGGGCAGAGTACCAATGTTTCGCGCGTATTCAAAGGGAAACGTATGGGTGGTCGTATGGGTGGCGTGACACGAACAGTTACGGGATTACAGATATTGGCCGTGGATTCCGAGCGGCATCAAGTTGCTGTGAAGGGTGGCATTCCTGGCGCACGCAATTCGCTCGTATTATTGATTTCAAAATCATGATTTCCGCACCCCTCTACAATGCAGCTGGCGAGCGCAATGGCGACATGGAGTTGCCGGAGAAGGTTTTTGCTATTTCTGGGGATCAAGACGTCGTCTATCAAGTTGCGGTTGCTGTCGAATCCCAATCCCGTCCGGTGATTGCTCACACTAAAACCCGCGCAGAAGTGCGTGGTGGTGGTCGCAAACCCTGGAAACAAAAAGGCACAGGACGTGCACGTCATGGTTCGATTCGTTCTCCGTTATGGGTGGGTGGTGGTGTCACATTCGGTCCGCGATCCACGCGCAATTTTGTGAAGCACGTGAATAAACCCATGAAGAATAAAGCCATGCGCATGGTATTGTCGGATCGTGCAACCAATCAGAAAATTTTAATCCTTGAAACCTTGGAACTTCCACAAATCAAAACATCCGCGATTGCTAGCTTACTCCAGAAATTAAATGTCTACGATCATACAGTGTTGATTGCTACAAATGTCTCGGGCAATTTAGTGAAGTCCTCGCGCAATATTCCGAATGTCTTTGCTACCCGCGCCGATCAACTGTCGATTCTCGATGTGTTGTCGCATGAGTACGTGGTTCTGACAAA
>CAZOCX010000002.1:9413-27287 GCA_964578475.1 uncultured Gammaproteobacteria bacterium
CGCGCGGCACCAGCGAATGTGGATACGCGGGTATTGATTCGACCATTTTTAACAGAAAAGACCTATCGTCTTGCCGATCAACATCATGTGGTATTTGAAGTTCAGAAATCGGCAAACAAGATTCAAGTTGCACAAGCAATTCATGGGTTGTATGGGTTCGTGCCAACAGATGTGCGGATGATTGTCCAGAAAGGGAAGTCGACACGATTTGGACGCATTCACGGGTCGCGTAAAACCGTCAAGAAAGCCATTGTGACATTAAAACCTGGAGATCGCATTGATCTCTTTACCCCCACATCATGAGCGTTCGCATTTATAAACCTACATCGCCAGGTCGGCGGAGATCCAACGTGAATGCGTTTTCGGAAGTCACGCATGTTGGTCGCACCAAACGATTATCGAAGATTCTACAGCGACAATCCGGACGAAATCAGCAGGGGAAAATTACCGTACGGCACCGTGGTGGTGGCGAGAAACGTTTTTATCGCATGGTAGACTTTTTGAATACCAAATGGGATGTGCAAGGCGTTGTGGAAACTGTGGAATATGATCCGAACCGCTCCGCACGCATTGCGCGTGTTCGATATGCCGATGGAGAACAACGGTATATTTTGGCGCCCCTTGGGTTACAACCCCAGGCAACGATCATTACGTCGAAAACCAAAGTGGAACCTAATCCTGGGAATCGCATGCCATTGAAATATATTCCTACGGGAATGACCGTATACAATCTGGAATTATTTCCTGGTCGCGGAGGAACTGTGGTACGATCTGCTGGATCCGGCGCGATCTTTCAATCTCTCGAAGACGGCCGAGCAACCGTGAAGCTTCCGAGTGGGGAAGTACGTATTTTTTCCGAAGACTGTCTTGCAACCGTTGGTTCACTCTCCAATCCGGATCATGGAAATGTTCGCTATGGAAAAGCTGGCCGCATGCGACATCGAGGTATTCGACCATCGGTTACGGGAAAGTCCATGAACCCCGTCGATCACCCACACGGTGGTGGAGAAGGTCATCAACCAATTGGGTTGCGATCCGGTCCAAAAACTCCGTGGGGAAAACACGCTTTGGGTGTGAAAACGCGAAAGTCTTCCAAAAAATCCAATCGTTATATTGTTAAACGACGACCCTAATTGTTATGTCACGATCTCTTAAAAAAGGTTTATATCTCAACGAGCGTCTGAACCGGCGAGTCCAGGCAACGCAAAAAGGCAAGGTCATCAAGACTTGGGCCCGCGATGCAACGATCACACCTGAAATGGTGGGCCACACATTTGGTGTGCACAATGGTCGTAAGCACATTGAAGTGTTTGTGGTGGAAAACATGGTGGGTCATCGGTTAGGGGAATTCTCCCCTACGCGAACATTTCGTGGTCACGGAGGTCGGATGGCAAAAGAACAAGCCCAAGCAGTGACGGCTCAAACCAAAGCTCAAATTCAGACCGCTCAAACAAAAACATCCTAACTATGTTTGTCACAGCCCGATTACATGATTTACGTATGGCGCCCCGAAAAGTTCGGTTGGTGGTGGATGTGATTCGTGGCATGAAAGCTATTCCTGCAACGCAAGAACTAACATTATCCAAACGAGCGGCTGCGCGTCCGATTCTGAAATTATTGAAGTCCGCCATGGCCAATGCCGAACAGAAGCAGTTGACAAAAGAATCGCTGCGTATTAAAACCATTATGGTGAACGAGGGCGCAACACTGAAACGCTTCATGCCGCGCGCCTTTGGTCGTTCTGCTCCGATTCGTAAACGTACAAGTCATATTGAGTTAATGCTAACCGGAACACGACCACCGAAAAAATCTTCTTCGCGGTCGGCGCGACGCACCACAGCTCCGCTTCCTGCTCCAGAGACCAAACCCTCTACGCCAACTGCTTCTAGCCTTGCAAAATCTTCATCCAGTAAATAAGTATGGGTAAAAAAATCAATCCACGAGTCTTTCGTCTCGGAATTACACGGTCCTCCACGTCACGTTGGATTACGCGCGATCATCAGCATTTCGCGAAAAATTTGCGTGAGGATGTTCAGATTCGATCCTATCTCAAGAAAAAATTACGCGGCGCAGGCTTAGCATCCATTGATATTGAACGATTTCAAGGTTCGATTGCGATTATTTTGCACACATCTCGACCTGGAATGGTGATTGGCCGCGCCGGTGCCGGTGCAGAGGAGCTGAAAAAAGAATTGATGAAGCGGTTTTTCGGAAATCAGAAAATTCAGTTAAATTTGTCGGTCCAAGAAGTCAAGAATCCCGATACCAATGCCGAAATTGTGTTACAGGGAATGATTGAGCAAATCGAAAAGCGTCTTCCATTCCGTCGTGTCATGAAACGCACGATCGAAGCCGTGATGCGCGCTGGTGCACTCGGAGTCAAGGTGATGATGTCAGGACGATTGAATGGTGCAGAAATTGCGCGACGCGAAAAACTCTTCGAAGGAAAGATTCCATTGCATACTCTTCGTGCAGATATTGATTATTCGCGAGGAGTTGCGCGGACCACATTTGGAGCAATCGGAGTGAAAGTGTGGGTGTATAAAGGTGACGTATTTGAAGAATCCAAGAACACAGCAGAGGAATCTACGGCGCCAATCGCGGGTCCTCGAGCCGCAAAATCTGAAAAATCCATTGACCAAGTGAAAACCGTCCCTGTATGATGATGCCTCGGAAAGTCAAACATCGAAAGTCGCATCGGTTAGCACCGCACGGAGTCGCAACACGTCGTACGCAGTTGAGTTTTGGTATATTTGGACTGAAGGCCACATCCTCGCACTGGATTACCGCTCGCCAGATTGAAGCGTCGCGACGTGCCATGACACGTTGTATTAAACGCGGTGGCAAAGTCTGGATTCGTATTTTCCCAGATCAATCGGTGACGATCAAGGGTGGCGAATCGCGTGGTGGTGGCGGCAAAGGCGCTGTCGATCATTATGTCGCGAATGTACGCAAAGGAACCGTGTTGTTTGAAATGGATGGTATCGACCGTGAGACCGCAAATGAAGCATTACGATTAGCGTCGCACAAACTTCCTGTCCGAACACAGTTTATTGAAAAATGATGACATTAAAAGAACTTCGCGAACAATCAGAAAAGGATTTACAGAAGGCGTTGTATGAACAACGTCGGAAACTTCAGGATTTTCATTTCAAAATGACCTCACAAAAAGTTGGAAATATCCGAGAACTGCGCGGATCGAAACGCACGATTGCGCAGATTCTGACCGTATTGCGTGAGAAGAAAAACATCAAAACAGAATTGCATTCCTAATATGGCAACCACCACTAAACATCAACAGCGTCTCACCGGCATTGTCGTCAGCGATCGAATGGATCGTACGATTGTGGTGCGCGTGGATCGTTTAAAAACACATCGCTTGTACAAGAAAAAATTTACCGTATCGAAAAAGTACAAAGTGCATGATCCCGAAAATCGTTTTCATGTGAATGATACCGTGACATTTCAGTCCTGTCGTCCGATCAGCAAGGATAAACGATGGATTGTTGTAACCAGCTAATATGATTCAATTGCGCACACGATTACGTTCCGCAGACAACACAGGAGCCAAAGAGCTCGAGTGTATTAAAGTCATGGGCGGGTATCAGAAACGCTATGCGCGCATTGGAGATATTATTACGGTATCGATTAAAGTTGCTGCACCATTTTCCGCTGTGAAAAAAGGGGAAGTCCATCACGCGGTGGTTGTTCGTCAAAAAAAAGAATTGCGCCGTCTTGATGGATCCTGGATTCGATTTGATGAAAATGCTGCCGTCATTGTGGACCCCAAAAGCAAAGAACCCAAAGGCACGCGTGTGTTTGGTCCGGTTGCGCGGGAATTACAAGCCTTGGGGTATAACAAAATTGTTTCTTTAGCTTCTGAAGTTTTGTAGCGATATGCAAAAGATCAAGGTTTCGGACACCGTCAAAGTCCTTACAGGTAAAGATCGCGGAAAAACCGGGAAAGTCACGCAAGTGCTGCCGCGGGAATCCTTGATTGTGGTCGATGGCGTCAATAAACGATTCAAGCATTTGAAAAAAAATAAGGGCAGCGAAAAAGGACAGCGCATTGAGTACTTCGCGCCTCTCCAGGTTTCCAATCTTGCCGTGGTATGCCCCAATTGCAAAAAACCAGCACGTGTAGGATTTGTCATGGAGGGTACGGAAAAAAAGCGCACGTGCAAATCCTGTAAGCTTCCATTTTAAGTATGAACCGATTAAAACAACACTATTTTGAAATTGCGGTTCCGGAACTCCAAAAGTCTCTCGGGAGAACGAACCGATTAGCTGTGCCGCGTCTCATGAAAGCGACGATGAATGTCGGGTTGGGAAAATCCATTACCGATTCGTCGTTGACAGAGCATGTGCAGCAGACGTTGCGACGCATTTCTGGCCAGCAGCCTGTTTTGACGCGCGCAAAAAAATCCATCTCGAATTTCAAAATTCGTAAAAACATGGTGGTCGGCGCGAAAGTGACGTTGCGGGGGAATCGGATGTACGAATTTTTAGAAAAATTGATTCATGTTGCATTGCCGCGCGTTCGAGATTTTCGTGGATTACCAGACTCTGCCGTAGACCAAAATGGAAATTTATCGATTGGGATTACCGAACACGTCGTGTTTCCAGAAATCAAGTCCGATGAAGTAGAAAAAGTCCACGGACTCGAAGTGAGCATTGTTTCAACGGCACGCAATCGTGAAGAGGGGAAGAAATTGTATCGCGCTCTGGGATTTCCGTTTCGTTCCAGCAATTCTTAAATTCTATGGCAAAAAAATCTTTAATCATCAAAGCACTCCGTTCCCGTCGGAAACCAAAATTTTCGACGCGGGTGATCCGACGCTGCTGGAGATGCGGCCGACGTCACGGATTCATGCGCGACTTTGAATTGTGTCGCATTTGTTTCCGTGAGTTAGCCGATAAGGGAGAAATCCCCGGAGTTCGAAAAGCTAGTTGGTAATTTTTTTATGACCGATCCTATTTCTGACATGCTTGCAAGAATTCGAAACGCCATGATGGTTTCCAAACCAGACGTTTCGATGCCGTATTCCCGCATGAAAAAGGGAGTCGCCGATCTTCTCAAGCAAGAAGGGTATGTTGAGGATGTGACTTCCAATCCTGAAACACATACATTGACGCTGGTCTTGAAATACGAAGTGGATGGTACGCCTGTCATTACAGGAATGAAACGTGTGAGCACGCCCGGACTGCGTGTGTATGCAAAACGCGATGCACTACCGTATGTGTTAAACGATCTCGGCATCGCGATTCTTTCGACTTCCCAAGGTTTGATGACGAATAAAGAAGCGCGTTCCAAAGGATTGGGTGGCGAAGTACTCTGTAATATCTACTAAATTATGTCTCGCATTGGTAAACAACCTGTTGCAATTCCAGAATCCGTCACGGTTTCACAAGACGGAGATGTCTTGCGCGTGAAAGGTCCGAAAGCCGAATTACGTTTCGGCATTCCGGAACATGTGCAGGTCGCAATTCAGGATAAAGAAGTGAATGTGACGGTTTCGGATCCGGAGAATGCGGACCAGCGCGCAAAGTGGGGATTGGTCCGGGCACTGATTGCAAATATGGTTCACGGCGTCACACAAGGATTTGAACGGAAACTCGAGATCAACGGTGTCGGCTATCGCGCACAGCTTAAAGGAAAAGATTTGGAATTGTTTGTCGGATTTTCTCATTCCGTGGTTGTGCATGCAGAAGAGGGCGTTCAATTTAGCGTCGACGGGAATGTCATTACCGTTTCCGGAGCAGATCGACAACGCGTGGGAGAATTAGCAGCAATGATTCGTCGTGTTCGAAAACCCGAGCCGTACAAAGGCAAGGGCATTAAATATCAAGAAGAACAGATTCGTCGCAAGGCTGGAAAAGTCGTCAAGGCTGCGGGCGGAGAATAATCAAAGCGTTTATGGATACCATGAAGCAAAAACAATTACGACAAGAACGACGAAAAATGCGAGTACGCGCGAAAATTTTTGGTACAGCTGTTCGACCTCGCATGTGTGTGACGCGCAGTTCGAAACACCTTTCTGTGCAATTGATTGATGATACAATCGGAAAAACGTTGGCATCTGTCACATCAAAAGGCATGAATTTGTCTGAACCCAAAACCGAGCAAGCCAAAAAATTAGGTACAATGATTTCGGAAAAAGCAAAAGCGCTGAAGATCACAGCCGTGGTGTTTGACCGTTCGGGGCGGAAGTATCATGGAAGAATCAAAGCTCTCGCAGATGCAGCGCGTGCATCGGGATTAGTTTTTTAATGTTTTCACATGGAACAATCATCCAACTCAATGACGATGAGACGAGATCGACGGCCCGCTCGAGGTGGTCGGGGACGGTCTGGAGACCGCAATCGCGATCGAGATCATGAATTTGATCATCAGCTCATCGACCTTGCGCGCGTCACGCGTGTGATGGCAGGTGGAAAACGCATGCGTTTTCGTGCATGTGTGATTATTGGCGATCATAAGGGTCGTGTGGGATTTGGCGTCATGAAAGGTGCAGACGTGCAAATGGCGATTAACAAAGCGATGACCAAAGCAAAAAAACACCTGATTCGTGTTCCGATGGTGAATGCAACGATTCCTCATGAAGTGTACTACAAAGAAGGTTCTGCAAAAGTGTTGTTGCGACCAGCGCGAACAGGACGTGGAATTATTGCCGGTGGATCGATTCGTGCAGTTCTTGAATTGGCAGGGGTCCACAACGTTGTGAGTAAAATGTTGGGATCGAACAACAAAATCAATAACGTCCGATCAACCATTCTCGCGCTGTCTCAATTAAAGACTAAGGAACGATATCAGGCGTTGGCGAAATTTTCTAAGAAACCCACAGAACCAGTATCCGAAACGCCAAGATCTCCTAAAGAATAAGCTATGAATTCTCTTTCGAATTTAACTCCAAAGATGCATCGACGCGCAAAGAAGCGTGTGGGTCGGGGAAGTGGATCTGGAAAAGGTTCATATTCGGGTCGTGGAATCAAAGGCCAGCGATCACGTTCAGGTGGGAAACACAAAGGTGGCCACGCTGGAAAGAAAATGCCGTTATTTGTTTCCCAGTTGCCAAAAAAACGTGGATTCCAATCCAACAATCGGTCCTTTGCTGTGGTAAATCTCGAAGATTTATCTTCAGCGTCCCAAAAAGGTATTGTGACACCGGCGACACTTCGTCGTGCACATAAGATTTCCGACCGCACGGTCCGCGTGAAAGTATTAGGCACAGGGACGATCTCGGAAAAACTCGAAGTACGTGCGCACGCATTTTCAGCCTCTGCAAAAGATGCTATTATCAAGGCCGGAGGGAGTGTTCACGTGTTGGGTTTCAAGCCCTCAACCTCATCGTAATATTTGAATGTTACAGAAACTTCGTCATATCTGGGAGGCTAAGGATTTGCGCTCTCGCCTCTTCGTTGTTCTCGGGCTCTTAATTATCTACCGAGTCCTGTCGCATATTCCTGTTCCCGGCGTGGATACATCCGGACTGCAGGCATTGTTTTCGCGCAATCAAGTATTGGGGTTGTTGAATATTTTTTCCGGTGGCGCGCTGGAAAATTTTTCCGTGGTCATGTTGAGCGTCGGTCCGTATATCACCGCCTCGATCGTGATGCAGCTACTGACATTTATTGTACCGTCGCTTGAAGAACTGCAAAAAGAAGGGGAGCGGGGCAGGAACAAGATCAATCAGTATACCCGCATCTTAACCATCCCGTTTGCGATCTTGCAAGCCTATGGAACATTGATGTTTTTAGGAAAATTTCAGGGTGGTGGCGGGCTCGCTGGTGCAGGTTCGATTTTTGAGGGGTTGACTCCATTTCAAATCGCAACTGCGATCATTGCCGTTACCGCCGGCTCGGTATTCACGATGTGGCTGGGAGAAATCATCTCCGAAAAGCAAGTGGGAAATGGAATCTCACTACTGATTTTTGCAGGAATTATTTCCGGAATTCCCCAAAGTTTCCAGCAGGTCTTTTCGGTGGTAGACGCACGCGGAATTTTGAATTTGATCTTGTTTGTGCTTATCGCGTTAGTCACCATTGCTGGCGTGGTCTTCATCACGGAGGGACAGCGGAATATTCCGATTGCCCAGGCACGTGCTGGGATGCTCGGCCGTGGCGCAAGCCCACAATCCCACTTACCGTTGCGCGTGAATCAAGCCGGCGTTATTCCGATTATCTTTGCGATTTCGATTGTGATTCTACCTTCCATTGTTGCACAATTCTTTGTAGATTCTGGAATTGGTGTGGTCGCCGATGCCGCGCAATGGATTATTCGCGTATTTAATTCTCAACTCTATTACGGCATTATCTATTTTGTGATGGTCGTTGCATTTACGTATTTCTACACGTACGTGATTTTCAAACCGGATCAAATCGCCGAGAACCTCCAAAAACGCGGAGCATTTATTCCCGGAATTCGTCCGGGGACCGATACGGAACGCTATTTATCTTTTGTTTCTAATCGATTACTCGTGGTCGGGGCATTGTTTTTAGGCGTTATTGCAATTCTGCCACTTGCAGTTCAACAAATCACAGGTCTTCAAACATTAACTGTCGGTGGTACCAGTTTGCTCATCGTGGTGTCTGTGGTGATTGAAACCGTGAAGCAGATTGATTCCCAATTGGTGATGCGGGATTACCGACGCTTTTAATTTCGCCGGCTATGGCATCCCGTATTGTATTCTTTGGTCCTCAAGGGTCCGGGAAGGGAACGCAAGCAGAGTTTGCTTCTCATGCTCTTCGTGTTCCGGTGATTGCAACAGGACCGATTTTTCGGAAATCTATTGCAGAAAAATCTGAACTTGGAGTTCTTGCTGCTTCGTATATCCAGCACGGACGATTGGTACCGGATTCTCTAACCATTGAAATGATTCGTAAGCGTTTGCAAGAACAGGACGTGAATAACGGTTTTGTTTTAGATGGATTTCCTCGCACGTCGGCGCAATTCAACGCGTTATGGGAGATAACGACCATGGATGCAGTGGTGGTACTGGAGTTGAGTGACGAGGAAGCGGTATCGCGGATGGGCGGACGGCGGCTGTGTGCAAACAATCATCAGTATCACCTAACGTACAAACCTCCAACGCAAGAAGGAATTTGTGACGTCGACCACTTGCCACTAACGATTCGTGAAGATGATGTGGAAACATCGATTCGAGAACGATTAGAAATTTATCATCGGGAAACAGAACCACTGATTGAACAGTTTCGCGTTCGCGGGACGCGGGTGATTGTGATCGATGCAAAACCTCCGATCGTAGAAGTGCGGAAATCTGTTGCTACGGCATTAGGAATTTCGTTATGAGCATCATTACAGATCCGAACGATCTCGAAAATATTCGACGCAGTGGCCAAATTGTAGCAATTGCGTTACAAGAAGCCGCAAACGCTGCAGTTCCGGATATTACAACCCAAGAGCTGAATCATATTGCGGACTGCCGCATTCGAGAGCTTGGGGGAGAGCCCGCCTTTATTGGATACGGCGCAGATCCGAAAGGAGTCGGGGGCTACCCGTGTGCCATGTGTACATCGGTCAATGATCATGTGGTGCATGCGCTGCCGTCCGAAAATGTCGTGCTAAAGTCCGGAGACATTGTGGGATTAGATTTGGGAGTTAATTACAACGGCATGATTACGGATCATGCGGTTACGGTTGCGGTAGGGTCGGTTCCCAAAGAAGTCGAGACACTGATTCAAGTGACGAGGAACGCTTTGTACCGGGCACTGTCGGTTGTGAAAGCCGGGGCGTGGACCGGAGATATTGGCGAGGCTGTTCAAACCTATGTCGAGCATCATCACTTTTCTGTTGTCACCCAATTAGTTGGCCATGGAGTAGGGTACCAGTTGCATGAAGACCCAAAAATTCCGAATGTGGGAAGAACGGGAACCGGCGTTCCGTTAGTCGAAAATATGGTCATTGCCATTGAACCCATGGTGAATATGGGGAAATCGCACGTGGTGTTTGATGGCGAATGGACTGTGCGGACGCACGATGGATCCTTATCTGCCCACTTTGAACATACGTTGCGGGTGACGAAAGACGGATATGAGTTGCTGTCTAGTGTGTAACGTGTATGTCCAAAGTATTAGCACTGGATTTTGGAACAAAGCGCTGTGGGGTTGCGATTAGTGATGAAGAACGACGTTGGGCGTTTGCGCGGGAGATTCTCGATGCGTCATCGAGACTTCGGTTAGTCGAAAATGTTCAACGTTTGGTGAGTGACGAGCAGGTCGGGGAGATCGTGATTGGAAAGCCGAGTTCCCAAGAAGGTCATCCCACAGAAATGACGAGCGCGGTAGAGGAGTTTGTCGCGATGTTAAAAAAACAGATTTCCGTTCCCGTGATCTTGGTAGATGAACGTTTGTCTACAAAATTTGCAAGTCGGATTCTCCGACTTTCGGAACGTACGAGCAAGACGTCGAGCGCAGAAGATTCCATTGCCGCCGCAACACTGTTACAGAATTATTTAGATCAACGTGTATGACCGGCTGGACCTCGTATTTGGTTCCCTTTTTCTTGGCATGGTTTTGTGCAATGATGTTTAGCTTAGGAACGATTCGAGTCGCAGAACGGTTTGGAATTCTGGATCGTCCAGAAGGTAATGAACGGAAGATTCATAAGAAGCCCACGCCGCTCCTTGGAGGTGTAGGGATTTTTCTGGCGTATTGGATCATTGTGGGATTATGGGCATGGCAGTCCGATTTGCTTTCGGGGTTTGTGTTGCCAAAACATTTGCTCGGGATATTGATTGCGGGAATGATTTTAATGATCGGCGGCGTACTCGACGATCGCTATTCCTTGAAGCCTGTGATCCAAGTCTGTTTTCCGATTCTTGCAACTCTCGTGGTGATTGCAAGTGGAATTGGGATTTCATCGGTCACGATTCCGATGGTAAAAACGTTTTCATTGGAGCAGTGGAGCTGGACCGTTTTGACCATAGACGGATTGTCGTATCGCATTGTTTTATTGTCGGACATCGTGACCTTCGTGTGGCTGCTTTTGATGATGTATACAACGAAGTTGAATGATGGTTTGGATGGTGTCGTGACGGGAATTTCCGCAATTGCTGCGTTCATGATTTTTTTGTTGAGCCTAACCCAAGAGGTTGCCCAGCCCGAAACCGCCTTACTCGCGCTTGTTCTCGTCGGCGTGGCGCTAGGATTTTTAGTGTTTAACTGGAGCCCCGCGTTGATCTTTCTGGGGGAATCTGGAAGTTTATGGTTCGGATTTATGTTAGGTGTCTTGTCCATTTTTGCAGGATCCAAAATCGCGACCACGGTCTTGGTGATGGGAATTCCAATGTTGGATTTTTTCTGGGTGGTCGGAAGACGGATCTTCGTTGATCGTACGCATCCTTTTCGAGCAGATCGGAAGCATCTGATCCATCGTTTGTTGGATGCAGGATTCACAAAACGACGCGCAGCAGTTTTTTTGTATGTATTGGCAACGCTATTCGGACTATCGTCATTGTATCTCACGCGTGTCCAAAAAGTTTGGGCCGTGGTGCTGCTCTTGATGGTCATGATCCTGTTGAGTGTGTGGGTGGTGGTGCGAGGGAAGATCCGTGATCTTGACCGAGGGGCGAAATCGCGGTAGAGTTTGTTTCAGCCATTTACCTTTTATTATGACATTTGCCGTTATCAAAACCGGAGGAAAACAGTATTTTGTAAAAGAGGGGAAAACTGTGCGTGTGGAGAAGCTTGGGGAGATGGCAACGGGAGCGACCGTCTCATTCCCCGATATTTTGATGGTAGGATCGGACGATGGGAGTGATGTGAAAATCGGCACTCCGGTTGTTTCGGGTGCGCAAGTGACCGGAACAGTTTCCAATACCGGACGAGGGAAAAAGATCACCGTGGTGAAATACAAAGCCAAAACACGCTACCGACGTACACGCGGTCATCGCCAGTCGTTTACAGAGGTTCGGATCGAAAAAATTCAGGGGTAAATCCAAAATTTCGCATCCCGCTAAATTTTTAGATTCACGATTTCAAATACTCGTAACCAAAAACCATCCGCCCAAGGCGGATGGTTTTGTGAGTAAAGTTTGTGTTAGAATTCACCAACTGCCGCAAAGAAGGCTTGAAGTTGGGGGCGAGTCGGGATTTCGATTACAGCTGTTCCTGTAGCGTTCGGGAGTTTTAGCCCGGAGGTTGTATTCGTTGTCGGTCGGAATCCTCCTTGGACTCCTCCAGAAACAGGGTTGACTGGCGAATTGAAGCCACGTGAGACAAGTGGTGTTGGTTCAATATCCCAGCGAAGTTCATTGTAGCTTTTCCATGTTTCCACGCCTTTTTGGATCATCACTTCGTAAGGTTCTGCTTGATAGCTGCGAAGTCCGAAGTTCGTATATCCACAGGCGTTATCTGAAGATGGATCGTCGAGCTGGTGCCAACCTAACCCCAGGACCTTAGGATGTTCTAAGATCGGATTCCGGTAATCGAAGTGTGCTGTCGCCCGAGCACCTTGGTCTCCAGCAGGTGTTCCGGGGTACACTCCTCCGTTATCATCGCTATTACACGGCTCTTCCAAATAGCTATGTTCTGTGATGAGTAAGGGTGCTTCAGCAAGCGACGTGATCTCATCAATTTCAGATGCAGGTGGCGCTCCTTGTTCTACGGTGTGATACCAGTTTTGAGCGACCACATCGATATACGGTTTGACGTCATTGTAATAGTCTTCTTCGTAGATGCCTTGGACTTGACGGTCACCGGTGACAATCGTGTTGGGAAATACTTCCTTTAGTAATTCGTAATTCACTTTATGAAATTGACCTGCAATGTCGTATTCGTAATCTGCGACGTCCGCATACTGGCGATTACAGTCATCTTCTTCACCTTCTTCAATGATCTCGCATTTTCCAAAAAGACCGAGCTCGATGGTGTAGAGATCATCGAAGTCCTCGAGATCCGAGTCATAGACATTATTGAGTTCCTCAATGTCTGAATCATATCGATCTTCCATGAGTTCTACCCAATGTTGTTTTGCCGGTGTTTCTCCGTCTGCAGCGATCAAGAATTTCCACCATCTTGCTTTTGGGTTCGAAGCTCCGTCCCACTGCCGCAAGTTGAAATTGGCTTCGTTAGTGGGCTCGAATGCAACGAGGTAAGGATCGTCTTTGTACGTCCGTTCAGCATTGCTTACAACACTCTGCGCAAATTCTTGGTATTCGGTACTCCATGGATCGGGATAATCTTCGGGCTCTGTCCGGATGGCGCTTTCTGGTTTAAGAAACTCGAGTTGAACGACATAAGGAAGTGCAAGCACTTTGCGGTTCCGCAGTGCTCGATGGTTCGATTGGTTTCCGACGGTATTGAATCCGACGGAATGAATGAAGTTCGCGGCATCGATTGCAAAATTGGTTGCACTACTGTTGTATTTTTCTTTAAACGCTTTATCATCGATGAAGGCGTCATGCATTTTGTTTACTGCCATCATAAAAAAAGCATTGCCGTTAGGCGTCACAAACGTGTCTTTTCCATTGGTGGTTTGAATGGAGAAATACCCCTTAGCAACTCCTTTCGCTTCTTTCCATCCACCATATTTATCTTGCGTTGCTGTTTCCTTGAGCTCGCGTCGCCCTCCATAAGTAGGTGTGGAAGTGGGTTTGATAAAGATGTCTGGGTACCGGAATAAGAAAATCCCGAACGCAAACGTTGCGGAGAATACCGCAAAGAGCGCAATCGCATGAATCACGCGGACATGCGTATCGACTTTTTGTGATGTCAATACACGAGCACGTTTTCCTGTGCGAAGACGAAAGTGATCGCTCATAAATGAACGTTAATGATACAACAAGTATAGCACAAGCCGCCCTCGTAAAGCACATCTACCACTGTTATCCAGTACGGTGAGAGGTTAAGAAAGTTTTTTTCGGTTCACAATACTAGATCCCAACGTCACATCATCCGCGTACTCAATATCTGCTCCTGTCGGAAGCCCGCGCGCAAGACGCGAGACCACCATGTCTTTTTCTTTGAGAAGTCGCGCGAGATAGAGCGCAGTCGTTTCTCCTTCCAAGTCTGGATTTGTTGCTAAGATTACTTCACGAATTCCATTTTGCTCAATTCGTTTTAGTAATTCACGAATCCGGAGCTGATCCGGACCAATGCCTTCGACCTGTTGAATCACACCGCCAAGTACATGATAGCGCCCGTTAAATTCCCCGGTGTGTTCGATCGCTGCAACATCCGAACTTTCTGCAACAACACAAAGAATAGAAGAATCGCGGGACGAATCTCGACAAATCGTGCAAGGGTTGTCTGTAGAAAAATCAAAACAGATGGAACAGAGACGCAAGTCTTCTGAAAGTTTCTGGAGTCCGTGAATCATTTCGGCGATTTCGTTTTTTGGACGTTTGAGTAAATAAAAAACATAGCGTTCGGCAGTTTTCGGCCCGACGCCCGGTAAGTGCTTAAACGCTTCGATCAAGTGGTATAAACTTTGCGGAAGCATGATTTATTCTTTTTTTCCAAACACGTTCGATAAATCGAGTTTTCCTTCCCGTGCCATTTTTTGCGCCATTTTGCGTTGGATTTTTTTTACTGCGTCATTTACGAGTTCACGCAACTCATTTTGCAATCGTTCTTTTTGTTCGGGCTTTAAGACTTCGGGAGAAAGATCCACGGATAATACTTGTTGGTTCCCGTCCATAATGAGCTGTAGATTGCCGCCCATGCGGTCCACATGCACGGTCTCGAGCGCGAGCTCGCTTTGGAGTTTTTTTGCTTGCGATCGTAAGTCCCGAAATTGTTTGAGCTTTGAAAATACGGCCATAAAATAAATGTTATGCGAGCTCTCCGGGCCCGGAAGAAGTTTTTGCTAAGTTACGGAAGGAGACCCGTTCTTTATCCCAGTATAATTCAAGCTGACCAGTCGGTCCATTGCGGTGCTTGGCAATGATAATGTCTGCAATGCAGGGTCGATTGGTATCACGATGATAATATTCATCGCGGTAGATGAACAACACAACGTCACTATCCTGCTCGATAGAGTTATGAACAAAAATATCATTCGCAAGAAAGTTGTGGAGTCCTGGGACCGTGGCATCAAAAACCTCTCGAGCTCCTAGAGATGTAATGGATTGAACTTCATCCCAGTAAATATCGGACGTTGAAAGATCCGTGAGAGTTTGATCTTGAAGTGCCAATGCAAGTTTACCCATTCGATTTCGTCCAACATTATTTTGGAGCAGAGATGACCCGCAGTAAGACATTTGAAGAAATGTGCTGATATTTCTCCAGGAATAATTGTGACGGTTTTTCGCCTCTAAAACGCCCGTGGTCCAAATTTCCTTGGGAATCGTATCTAGGTTGGTATTAGTTTGGATTCGGTCTAGGTCCCTCAATAGGGATGGGACAATCTCGCCACGCAAGCCGTGACTCCCGATTTTTCGAAGGAACATCGTCTGTTGGTCTTTTCCCTGAACATGAATTTGATATCCTCGTCGACCATTGCTCTCCGTACGTTCTCGTAGTGAACTTTGAATTCCTACGCGTAATAACAAATGTTGAACCGCTTCTGCGAGATAGGGACTTGTTGTTGCATAGTAAATTGCAGCGCCTGGAGACTTTTTGTCGATCAGTTTTCTACTAATATTTCCGTCTGTAGACCACAAGTGATGGAGAAAGTAACAAATATCTTCCTCGCTCATTGAGAAAAAAGACTTCGGCACTCTTTTTTCGTATGAGTGCCACATTTCAATCCCAAGTTTTTTAAACCATTCCACAATCGGGTTATGCCTTTTTTTACTTACATGATAGGGAGACGGAAGGTAAACGTGCCACCAGTTTTCCTGACGAACGATTCTCGGATGAATGTTAAAGAGTTTTTCTGCAGCTGCGGCAACATATCGAATATTGTTCATGTCACCGCTCGTGTAATGGATCGGTTGACGAGGAACAACACAGCCATCACCAAGCAAGTGTGCTAGGAGTCCAAGTTCTTCGGGTTGAAATGTTTGTGTGTCTCCTTGTGTATGTAGCTCACGCGGAATGGCAATTTGCTCTCGGATCGTTAATTCATCTAGTCGCTTCCATCCATTCAACGTTCGAAACGGATGGTTTGTGGAAGCGCGAATTTTTCGACCAGAACGCGTTCGCAACTCGAAAACCTCTTTTACTCCGGATGAAAATACTTTGCTCATCATTCGAACTTGAATCTGGAAGTGTTCATCCAGAGCAAAAATTGGAATCGGTATTTGTTTTGGACGTTGCGCCAAACGATCCATGCGAATCCGTTCACCAGTATCTGCGCGTAGGATCACGGTATCGCCCGTTAAACAGCCGCTTTCTCTCAAATGCGATAATTTTGGAATGGGGGGATTGGATTGTTCCACGGCGCGGGAAAGCTGCGACAGCGCGATAACCGGGATGTTGAGTTCTTTTGCAATACTTTTTAAGCCACGAGAAATTTCAGAGACCTCTTGCACACGATTCTCGGTTGTTTTGCCTTCCATGAGCTGTAAATAATCGACGACCAGAAGTCCGAGGTTTTGCTCTGCTTTGAGTCGGCGTGCTTTGGTTCGAACTTCCATGATGTTGGCAGTGCCCGAATCATCAATAAAGATGGGCGCTTCGGATAACACACCCATGGCATGGCCAATGCGGGGGAAATCATCCGAGCCGGGCTTATCCGATAAATTGCCAGTTCGCATTTTCCACATGTCGATTCCCGCCTCTCCACAGAGTAGACGATCCACTAATTGTTCTTTGCTCATTTCTAGAGAAAAGATTCCCGTAGGCGTTTTGGTTTTCACCGCAACTTGGCGGGCAATGTCGAGCGCCAAACTGGTTTTTCCCATGGAAGGTCGGGCAGCCAGAATAATAAGGTCCGAGCGTTGAAGTCCACCTAAGTAGCGATCCAAGTCTGAAAAGCCGCTGGAAATTCCGCGGAGTTTTCCGGCTTGCTTATGAATTTCATCAATGCGTTCAAATGTTTCGGTTAAAATATCCGAAATCGGGATGAAATTGCGTTGAAGATGTTTTTGAGAAACTTGGAAGAGCAATTGCTCGGCTCGATCCAATAGATCGCCCACTTCCTCTTCTTCGGTATATCCGAGGCCTACAATTTCCGATGCAGCGCTAATCAAGCGGCGCAGTGTTGCTTTTCGTGAGACAATAAATGCGTAAGATTTGATGTTGCTGGACGTGGGGACAACTGTTGCAAGCGTGGTGAGATACCCACGGCCACCGACGGCGTCGAGGTGTTGTTTATCCTCCAAACGGTTGACCAAACTTAGAATATCAATGGGCTCACTGTGGCCATATAACTCAGTCATGGCCTCGTAGATTTTTGCATGACTTCCGCGATAAAAATCCTCGCGGTGAAGAATATCCGCGATTTTGGTCATAGCCTCGGGATCAATCAAAATCGAACCCAACACCGCTTGTTCCGCCTCAATGTTTTGGGGCGGAAGCTTCTCGATGCTGGTTTCTTGTGGGGCTTGTGAGGAATGGATCGTATGACGATCCAGTGGTCGAATCGGACGTTCGGCCATAGAAAAGGAAAGGTTAGAGCGGAGAGTCAGTTTAGCGCGACCGTCGGATTCCGTCAAAAACCTCTGGATCTTGTAAACCAATATGTTGACGAATGGTCAAGTAGTTGATATGGTATGTGCGAAATTCGTGGGCCATTAGCTCAGGGGTAGAGCGAGAGGCTTTTAACCTCTGCGTCGTGGGTTCGAATCCCTCATGGCCCACATAAAATCCGTGCACCCTTTTGGGTGCGCGGATTTTTTATAGGGATGCATGAGGGATTCGAACGGGCAGTAGTGAGCTAGTCCGCCTTTGGCGGGCGCAGCGAACGCCGGCGGAGTTGCCTGTGGCAAGTTCGCCGCTGCCCCGGACAACGAAGTCGAGCGAAGCGAG
>CAZOCX010000003.1:0-20071 GCA_964578475.1 uncultured Gammaproteobacteria bacterium
TAGACTTGACTCGCGATGCCATTTTTGGCGTTTTTTGGGTGAAATATGATTGAAGTTGAGGTTCGGGGGAGACTGACGCGCGAGGAGTTTGAGCGTTTAAAGGGATCTCTTCAACAAAGCGGAAAACACATCGAGTCGCATGAACGCGAGATGTTGATGTTACGGGATTACCCGGGTTATGCTAAAGACCCTACACGACGCGATGTTGATATTCGGCTCCGGAATACTAGTGGGCGGTGTGAAATTATGATGAAACGGAAAGTGGGAAACCATCGCAATGTGGCACGTGAAGAGGTCGCGTTGGGACTATTAGATCATGACCTTGCGAATGCGCGCGCTATTTTACGAGGATTGGGTTTCACGAAAGCAAATCGGATGATTCGAAAGAAAGATATTTATATGTATCATGATGTAGAGTGGTCGCTGGTCCAAGCCCCGAAAGAATATTATTACTTTGAAGCCGAACAAACGTGCGAACATGAAAATCAAGTAGAGCGCGTTCGTGAGTATTTATGTAACGAGGCACGTGATCTTGGATTAACAACATTTACACCCGATGCGATGCGGGATTTTATCCAACAACTCGATCGTGACGTCAATGTGATTGTAGATTTATAATCGTTTTATGGAATCTGTACACGTAGAATCATCAACCCAGATGAGTGGCAGCGGGGAATCGAATATGGAATATTCGGTGATTATTCCGGTTTTTAATGAACGCGGAAATATTGCGCCGCTACATCGAGAGCTTGTGGAAGTCATGACAGGATTAGGGAAGCCGTTTGAGATTATCGCGATCGACGACGGATCAACCGATGGAAGCGCTGAAGAGTTATCCCATCTTACGCCGTTGACCGTCATAACGTTTCGCAAGAATAACGGGCAGAGTGCTGCCATGGACGCGGGCATTAAACATTCTCGCGGAAAATTTTTGATGATGCTGGATGGGGATGGGCAAAATCCGCCGTCGGAAATCCCGAAACTCCTGAACGCGATGATAACAGATGTGGATATTGTTTCCGGATGGAGAAAAGATCGTCATGATCCTCAATTAAAACGGATTCTTTCCTGGGGAGCTGATCTTTTGCGTAAGATTTTTGCAGATGATGCAATTCATGATTCGGGCTGTACATTGAAAGTGTACCGCCGTGAATGTTTCGATGATCTTTCCTTGATGGGCGAAATGCATCGGTTTATTCCGGCAATGCTGAAAGCGCAAGGATACCGTATTGTTGAAGTGCCGGTAGTGCATCGACCGCGCATGCACGGCGAAACGAAGTATGACTGGCGACGATTGGTGAAAGGTTTGACCGATGTGATGGCTGTGTGGTTTTGGAGAAAATATGCAGGACGTCCTGTGCATCTATTTGGCACCGTCGGTTTGGCGGTTTCTGTTGTCGGATGGGTTCTTCTCCTGGGCCTTGCGATTCGGCGTCTCATGTTGGGTCACTCCATTGCCGGAAGTTCGTTACCGTTAATCGGTGTTTTTTTAGTCCTTCTGGGCTTTCAGTTTTTTATGTCCGGAATTCTAGCGGACATTTTGATTAAATCACACTACTCAAACGGTCGTACCGTGTATCACATTCGCAACATCAAACGTCAATAATCATGTCGTCTGTAATTCGTGTTTTATGGTTAGGGTTGGAGTATCCTCCGCTGCCTGGAGGAGACGCACAAATGAGCAAGATGTTGTGTTCGGAGTTTGAGCATTTTTCAGAGATTGAACTTCACGTTATTACCGCAGCACTAGGGGAGCGACTCGAAGTGTCATCGCAGGCTTCCAATGTGACGATTCATCGTGTCCCTCTCGGGTATCCGTCGGACCGCGTGCGCAACTTGAACACGTTGGAGTCGCTCGTATATCTTGTTCGTGCACGTAATTACGCACGTGAACTTCGTAGCAACAAACGATTTGATTTGTGTCACGCAATCGGAACGATCCCATGTGGTTTTTTAGCATATCGCTGGCGACAATCCATGCCGTATCTTGTTTCCATTCGGGGGTGGGATGTGCCGGGTTTTAGTGAGCAGTTTCTAGGGTTTCATTCTTTGGTTAAAGGCACCATTCAAGAAATTTGGAAAAATGCACATACCGTGGCTGCGACAAGCTCTGACCTTCAAGACCTTGCCCATCGCACAGAGCGGGGATGCGCGATTCGGATCATTCCCGATGGCGTTGATTTGTCTCGATTTTCAGTAACACCACGAAATTCCGATGGGTACTTTCGCATCGTATTTTCCGGCGGTTTTTTCGAGCGAAAAGGCATTGGGTTTTTGATTGATGCAGTATCCTCGCTGGCTCCACGATTTCCAAATTTGCAGCTTGTACTTGCTGGAGATGGCAATCGTCGTCAAGAATTAGAACAACAAGTGCGGGAGCGGAATCTGGAGTCGGTGGTAGAATTTTTAGGCCACGTACCAGAAGTCGACATGCCAAATGTGTACGCGAATGCCGACGTATTCGTGTTGCCATCGCTCATGGAAAGTTTGTCTTCCAGTTTGTTGGAAGCCATGGCTTCGGGCCTGCCCATTATTACCACGAGCACAGGAGGATCTCGGGACTGGATTTCAGGAAACGGTGTGATTGTTGCAATGCATGATGCCGAATCGATTGCGCGTGCGATTGAATCCTATCTCGTAAATCCTCAGCTATGGCAGGAGCATAGCAACAACAGTCGTAAAATCGCAAAACGTTTTACCTGGGAATCGAGTGCCTCGCAATATCGTTCTCTTTATCACGAAATCGTCAAATCTCCCCGGTCGACAATCGAACAGGGGAAATACGGGGGTGTTGTCAGGCTATCCCTTGAGCCGTGAATTTATAAATTCAGCGAGATGCGAAGGTTTGCAGACAAATTTACGACCGAGCCGTACAAGTAGTACGGTGAGAGAGTAAATTTGTCGAAAACCGAGCCCGAAGGGTCGAGAAAGCCGAATATCGGGCTTCGCTCGATTTCGCTTTCTCGACAGGTCGCGAATTTATGGTTCACGACCAGAGTAACTGGATGATCACGGGAGTTAATATCCCGATGAGTATTCCGACTACAACTTGAGAGAATCGATGACCTAGGGATTCCTCGGCTTTGGAAAAGCGTTTTTGGTCGGCGCGGGGCATTTCCTGGATGATTGCATTGATGGTTCGGGCGTGTTGTTGTAAGTGCCAGCGGAATCCTACAGCATCGCGGATCGTGAGAACCGCAAGTGCCAGGGCAACGGCAAACGCCGTAGAAATTCCTTCCATCAAGAAAATCTGTGTGACAACGGCACTCACATACGCGGTATGACCGGACGGCATTGCGCCGTAGGAATTTAATGTTTTCCAAGTGATTTTTTGAGTTCGGGATAAAAAAATCACCTTTAAGGTTTGTGCTATAATGATCGCAACAATCGGAATGACGATCAATAAAACAATTTGATCCATGTTCATGGACTATAGTTTAGCATTGTTATTTGGAACGGTACAAGGAATTACAGAATTTTTGCCGATCTCGAGTTCGGGTCATTTAGTCGTGCTGCATGAATTGGTGAATCTCGCAGATGTTTCAGCGTTAGATTTTGATGTAGCACTCCACGCCGGGACATTGATTGCTGTATTCGTTGTATTTGGCGGCGATCTTTGGACAATGGTAACTGGAAGTTTTACACGCACAGCGACGCGCGAGCGCACGCACCAGCGCACGTTACTCACCGCGATCATCGTGGGATCGATTCCTGCGGCGGTGATGGGATATTTTTTCGATGATGTCATTGAGCAGATGTTACGGTTTCCCGAAGTGGTCGCGTTCATGCTTGTGTTGGTCGGCGCATTGTTTTTGTGGGTAGAAAAAGCTTCTCCTGCGCAGCGCGACCTTACGCATTTGCGTGTCTCCGATGGATTCCTGATTGGTTTAGCTCAAAGTCTATCGTTGATTCCCGGTACATCGCGGTCTGGGATTACGATTCTTGCAGGGATGGTTCGCAAGTTTCGTCGGGATGAGGCTGCGCGGTTTTCGTTTTTACTCTCGGTGCCAGTAGTATTCGGCGCATTTGTGTTTAAGGTTGTTGATGTCTTGCAAAACGACGCTGCGATTGACGTTCCAGTTTTTGCGATTGGGATTTTATCATCTGCACTGGTTGGTATTGCTGCCATTCGTTTTTTACTCCAGTTTTTGTCACGAGCCTCTCTTGCGGTGTTTGCGTATTATCGGTTTGGATTAGCAGCCGTGATCGTTATTTTCCTATGGTTGCGATAACAGTCGTGCCTTGCTACACTGGTTCCGTATGAAAATTGTCATTATGGCGGGAGGCGGAGGAACCCGACTCTGGCCGCTTTCGAGAAACGCATCTCCCAAACAGTTCCAGGCGATTGTCGGGGACCGAACGATTGTCCAACAGACGGTTGGTCGGCTAAATGGAGAATTTAGCAGTGACGATTTGTATATTGCGACGAAGCGCGAGTATCTGCCGGTGTTGCGACAACAACTTCCGCAGATTGCGCTGGATCATTACATTATTGAACCTCAAAAAGTCGATACAGCAGGTGCGATGGGCTATGCAGCAGTTCGGCTACTGGATCAGTTCGGATCAGAGGCATTGGCGTTTTTACCATCCGATCACGACATTAAAGACAATGATCTGTTTGTGCGTTCGTTACGCGTCGCTGAAAAGATTATTTTGTCGGAAGGAAAAATGGTGGACATTGGAGTCGTTCCCACCTTCCCGAATACCAATCTGGGGTACACGCATGTTGGGACGACCGTTGAAACAGTCGACGGAATCCCAGTGCGTGCGTTTTTGGGTCACACAGAAAAACCACCGCTCGACGTGGCAAAAAAATATTTTCAGGACGGATCGTATTTATGGCATGCGAGTTATTATATGTGGACTCCCAAGAAATTCTTGGAGGCATTTCAAACCTATGCTCCGGGGATGTATGAAGATCTCATGACAATTCATCAGGCGTTAGGTACCGAAGACGAGCAACGCGTGATTCAGGAAGTATTCTCTCATATTGAACGCATTTCGTTCGACTATGCCATCACCGAAAAAATGAATCCGGATGATGTACGTATTCTTCCAGCCCAATTTCATTGGTCGGATGTTGGTGCGTGGACAGTGGTAAAGCATGAGCAAGAAGAAAATCCTGAAGACAATGTTACGAAAGGCGAGAATATTAGCATCGATACAGAGAATTGTTTGATGTACACACGAGAGGGAAAGACCATTGCTACGATCGGCTTAAAAAATATGGTGATTGTGGATACCGAGGATGCACTGTTGATCTGTCCGATGGATCGCGATCAGGAAGTGAAAAAAATTGTCGAGCTATTAAAAGAAAAGGGAAGGGATGATCTTCTATGAAGCCTGTATTTCGATGGATATGGACTCCATTATTCGTCGTCATCCTGATTACTGGGTCGTATCTCGTGTATGTGATGACCACGCCGGCATCGAAGGGAACGGATGTCGTGGAAGTGGTGATTGAGCGTGGAGAAGGCGTGAATGAAATCAGTCGGTCATTGGATGTCGTAGGTCTTGTAAAAAATCAATTCGTCTTTGAAACGATTATTTGGGCGCGTCGCGCAGAAGGCAAAATTTTTGCCGGAACCTATCGGATTCCCAAGGATGTCACAATGCTGGAGCTTGTGGATCGATTGATTGGTTCCGTAACCGAGCAAACGGATCAGGAGATTACATTGATCGAGGGATGGACAGCACGAGAGATGGATGCCTATTTGGCAGATGTGGGACTGTTTGAGCCGGGCGAATTTTTACGCATGGCGGAAGTGAAGGATACCAACTCCATCTTGCCGGGTCAGGAGTATGCTTTTTTATCTGATAAACCCAAGAGCGCGACACTTGAAGGATACTTATTTCCAGACACCTATCGGGTCTTTCCAGATACAAAACCCGAAGAAGTGATTGAAAAGATGTTAGAGAATTTTGATACAAAAGTGACAGAAGAAATGCGTGCCTCGGTTCAGTCGCAAGATCGCACACTCTTTGATGTGGTGACTCTTGCGAGTATCATCGAGCGTGAGGTTCAGAGTTATGAAGACAAGCGCAACGTCGCGGATGTATTTTTGAAACGATTACGCGACGGTATTCCATTACAATCCGACGCGACTGTGAACTATGTGACAGGAAAAAACACCACACGACCCAGTACAACAGATTTGCAAGTTGATTCTCCGTATAACACCTATCAGTTTAAAGGATTGCCACCCGGACCGATCTCCAATCCAGGTTTAGATTCGATTCGCGCAGCGATTTATCCGGAAGAGAATCCGTATTACTTTTTTTTGACCACAAAAGACAACGACGTGATTTTTTCGAAGACGTTAGAAGAGCATAATCAAAATAAAGCACGTTATTTAGGGCAGCCGTCATGAGTAAACGAACCATTGTCATTTCACTTGGAGGATCGATGATTGTTCCTGATGAAATTGACATTGCATTTTTAAACAGATTCAAAACAACGATTGAACATCATGTTTCTCACACGACCGATCGCGTGATCATTACGACAGGAGGGGGGAGTGTGTGTCGCCGTTACAATCTAGCGGCCGTAGCAATCAGTCAAGCGTCCCATGAGAACCAAGATTGGATTGGGATTGCGAGTACGCGACTGAATGCCGAACTGTTGCGCGTGATGTTTTATCCGCGTTCCCACGCGAAGGTGATCCAAGACCCAACGATCCGTGTTCAGAGCTCCAAACGTATTTTGATCGGCGCAGGGTGGAAGCCCGGTCATTCGAGTGATATGGCAGCCGTTGAGATAGCGCGTGTGTATGGAGCGACAACCATTATCAATCTCTCGAATATCTCGCATGTGTATTCTGCGGATCCACGAATCCATCAAGAAACCAAACCTATCGATGATTTGACATGGAATAATTACTTAAAATTAGTTCCCAAAGTTTGGGTACCGGGTTTGAATACACCCTTTGATCCTGTTGCGTCCCAGAAAGCTCGGCGCTATCAATTATCGGTGTTGATTCTTTCTGATCCGAGCTGCAAGCAACTTGTATCTGCACTCGCAAACAAAACATTTATCGGGTCCCGTATTCATCCTTAGCTCTAATATATCGATCCGCAACTGCCCGCGGCGATATGTAAATGGGGATGTTCGCCACCTTCGCGTAACACACGTGCTCCACCACCACATTGCGAGATGGCGTAGTTGATTTCATTTTCTTTGGACAGATCGATCACATCCACAGCTTTGGAAAATCCCGTGCCTGGCAAGACACCATCCGTATAATGACACGACCCACAGCGATGCTGACATTTGGTTTCGCTACTGCATTCTCCATTGGCAGGACAAAACAATCGTCCTTTTGCCCCGTCGTTGCAACTCGAAAGATCGCACGCACCCGAATAAATGTGATCATCCGAGATTGACGAAATCGTTACTCCGCCGGAAACGCGCGCATATAAACAATCAATGAGTGATGCAAGTTCTGCCGACGCATCATTGACTTGTCGGGGGTCTAGTTCTGGGGAAAGCACCCAACCGCTGGGGTCTACTCCAACTGGCGATATCGGTGTTCCGGGTGTGTGGACTACCTCACACGTTCCAGGATTTGGGACCGTAGAAATCGAAAACCATTCTTTTCCAAAAATAGTGCTGTCATCGACGAGAACCGAAATAACGGTGTTGACAATGACCCACGCACCCACGACTAATCCCGCGCCGGCCATTGCCGCACGAATCGTTCGTCGTCCGCGGTCTGCGAGCTCTGGATTTCCAGCAGAGATCGTGAGTAAAAATCCTCCGATCAACACGCCCAAGACCGATAACGGACCCAAGACATCGATGATCAGGTTGAAAAGGTTTCGAATAATAATCAGCGCGTCATCAAACGTACATTTTCCACACTCCGTGCATGGAGCGGACAAGCTTTCGATAATCGCAGCTTGTGTGGGGAGAACAATTAAAAAACTTCCGAGAGCCAAGCCGGCTATGCTTCCGACAATGAGCCATCGATGTTGTTGCATCCATCCCAGATACTTCAGCTGCATCGCAGATTGAATTCAAGAATACGATGAAATTCTATCAATTTTTGCAGCTTTGCGCGACCGATGAGATTTTTTCAGTAACAAAAAAATCCTACGGGGTAGGCGAGGAGGGAAAAGTAATGAGGTGCGAGGAAAGGCATCTTGCCGATCCTCGCACCAGCGGCACAACGAACCCGATTCGTTTGATCTCGTTTCACAACGGGCGGAGTAGAACCGCCACGTGCCGCAAACTCTGATTTCATTCTAGATTGCAATACCTTAATATGTCAACATGGTATTCGAATGTGACCCCAAAATTCAGCTCGCGAATTTTGGGGTCACAGAGTCTTGACAGTATTTTTTGACTCCTGTAGAGTGTTAAACGGTTCTACCGAAGACCGCAGGTGGTTGCGCTTTAGGCGACCTTAATCTCCTGCCGAGGTGGACATTGCCGCTTTTCAGAATGATTCTTTCATTCATCGGCGGTAAACAAGGTCTTCGGCATGAATCCATGCCGATTTTGCTATGTATTAACTCTTTCGTATGGCAACATCACGACAGCGAAAACAAGAAATTCTCGAGCGGATTCAGAACGCCATGACTTCCATGAAGTCTGCGGTCTTCTTCTCATACCATGGACTTTCGGTCCATGAGCTCGAAGAACTGCGATCGATGTTACGGAAGTCTGATGCACAAGTGATTGCGAGCAAACGCACATTATTGTCGCGCGCTGTTTCCGAAAAAGGAATCAAGGACTTCTCGATGGATATGTTGCAGGGTGAAATTGCATCCGTATTTGGTGCGGGGGATGAGATTGCACCCGCAACCATCATTCGGGATTTTGCAAAAAAACATGAAGCCTTGAAGATTCAGGGAGGTATGCTCGTTACCGATGGAAATGTTGAAGTGATGAACGCTGATCGCATCCTTGCACTTGCAAGTTTGCCATCACGGCTAGAGTTATTAGCAAAAGCCGTGGGATCCATGCGTGCTCCGTTGTCGGGCTTGATGAATGTGTTGTCCGGAAATCTCACAGGACTTTTCAATGTTTTAAAAGCTATTCAAACATCTAAATCTTAAGTTAAGGAATCTATGTCCGATCAAACTGAAGGTGGAGCTTCCGGGGAAGCAGTCGAAGTTCCAGAAAAATTTCAAGCGCTGATTACCCAAATCGAGGGCATGAGCGTGTTAGAGCTTTCCGAGCTCGTGAAAGTTCTGGAAAAGAAATTTGGTGTCTCTGCGGCAACACCCGTCGTGATGGCGGGAGCGGTTGCGGGTGGCGCAGCAGCCGAAGAAGTAGAAGAGAAGACTTCTTTTAATGTCGAACTTACGGAGACGGGTGGAAACAAAATCGCTGTCATCAAAGTGGTTCGTGAAGTGACAGAAAAAGGATTGAAAGAAGCAAAAGAGTTAGTGGACGGAGCACCAACCGTTGTTAAAGAAGGTGTATCCAAAGAAGACGCAGAAAAAATTAAAGCAAAACTCGAAGAAGCTGGAGCAAAAGTAACACTGAAATAGGCGCCTCTCGTTTCAACAAAAAACATCCCCCCGACGTTACGTCGGGGCGGGGGTGTTTTTCGCTTTACGGCTTAGGAGGGTAGGTCGATCTGGTAAACTGCACGCCCATTCAATAGATATAGTTTGTGTTGGGATTCATCCGCAACGCTGGCTTTGAGGTCTGTGAAGTTCGTCGATGTCCATTGTCCGCGCACAGAACCATCATCCTTACTCATGGATAATACGCGTGCATTTTGTGGGTCGGTTACGTATAAGGTTTTGGATAACTCTGAACTCGTGAGCGTCATGCCCGATCCAATGCTTGGTTCTGTAGAATAAGATGGTGCTTTGGAGTCCAGGACTCCGGTAAAGAAGCGAAGAATGGTTCCGTTTCCCGATGCCACATAGACGGATCCATCGATGTGAAGGGTCGTAGGATTCGAAATGGTTGTTTGATCGGTGATCCAACGCACACCTTCTGCGAATCCTTGGGAAACGGCATCGTGTCGGTAAACTACTCCATTGCGATCGAGGGTGTAGAGGCGCCCATTAAAGAGTTGTGCGGAAACAATTTCGGCTTGGTTCCCGGGAAATGTAATCGTCTGTGGTGTTACAGCATTCGTAGTAGGATTCAATAGCGCGGATTCGTTTTCTCCAATCAGTAACACATTGGTTCCTGAAAGGACGATCGTTTGAATTCCAAAGGAAATTTGCGGCGTAAATTCTTTGATCGATCGCGAACTGATGGTAATCTGATACAACCGTGTTCCGTTTTTCTGATAGAGCCAAATATTTCCACCTCCAATGAGTATGCGATCGGGGATAGCGCTCGGATGAGAGGTTGCAAGATCCACCCACGGATTCGGATTCTCCAGAACCGTTACGCCGTTGATGCGATTTAACGTATTTTTCGTTTCTGTTTGGAGTTGTTGAGCTTCTTTGGAAACAGTACCTTGGTCCTCCGGGATTTGTTGAAGATCCGAGAGCGCCTTCGAGAGGAACGTACGCGCATCTGCTTCATTCCCATAAATTAAGACCGCATTCGCTTCTTGGACATTTTCTCGTGCGGAGGCAAGAAGCGCATCGTAATCAATCTTCGCTGTTCCCGGTGAGGCGGGACTGGAATCACGTGTGATGATCAGCGCAAAGACGAAAAGAAAGACCAGAGATGCTGCGAGCAACAATTTTGTTCGGGTCGGAGCTCGCTTGAGAGAGCTGATCAATCGGACTGTTCGAGGGGGTCGAACGCTTTTCCATGTCCCCGAAGAAGTGCGGTGAGAGCCCAATGATGTCAAAGCACGAATTCCTCGTAACACGAGATCTGCAAGACCGGTCAATGCAAACACGACGAGACGCGACAACTTTGCAATAATGGTTTTAGGTTTTCCGGACTGTTGCTGTTTGATTCTTAGGCGCTCTGGAAGTGTTGAAGCCTCGGGAGACTCGCTTCCGGAAAATAGATTTCGGATTTGTTGAAGTCGATATGAGACTCTTGAAACAGATGAGGTAACCCGATGCGAGAACGTCGGAGACAACAGATGGGATGTGCGTTGTTCTTGCGCCTGTAATTGAGAGAGGGAATCCGCATCCGTCGCTTCGAGTTCAGAAGAATCATAGCGGATGCCCGAAGCATTCTGCGGCGTTCGCAATGGTGCTTCCAATGCAGAAGAGGGAACTTCATCTTCATCAATGATTGAAATTATAGGCTTCGGGTCTTCAGATGGGATTCCTTCCTCAACAGGCGGTAGTTTCTTTTTCTTTAACTGCGTGGATTGAATCCAGATCGCAAGTAAACAAAAAATCGTTTCCGGATTTGCTTCCGAAAGTAGTTGTTTCAGATGCTCGGTTGCTTTCAAACACCCCAGTTCTACAAAGCTTTTTCGTATTTTCTCCAACGAAAGGTAATCCAAGACCGTGGTTGTTGAGAGGATCAAATGATCGCCTTCCGCGACCGTTCCGGAGATGACGTTGGAGAATACTTTTAGAGGATTCACGGTTTCGTAGCGACTTGTTCCAGACGAATCCAAAATATCCACGATTTTTCTGTTGTGGGTTAAAAACGCATGCACGGTTCCGACGTGCGCGAGGTGAAGTTCTTTTCCATGAAGAATGGCGACAACAAGGTTGAGATGTGATAGCCAATCCACTCCAAATTGTTCAATCAACTCTTGGAGGGAACGATTGGTTTTTGTCAGCGCCTCCTCGACATTTTGACTGATGTCTTCGTGCTCGGTCGAATAGTAGTTACGTTTCAGTTCCTCTTCAATTGTATGCAAGATATGCTCTGCGTCGGTTCCTTCTTGATCCAATTCAGACAGCACGAACAAATGGCCCAAGTGGTCCATTTCAAACTGCGTCGGAGTCGACACATAGATCCGAACCAATCGAGGTCCAGAGATACTTGGACCTAAAATAAAGTCTGTACGTTGGTAGGGAAGCCCCATAATTCTTGTAGTTCATTTGTACAACGTTTAAGCTTATATTGCAAGTTTCTGTCCCCAGGTGGCCAAGGATTTTCTTGACTTTTTTTCTTGAGTAGAGTAATTGTTCAGTTGAAACAACGAGCTTGTTTTGTAATATGCTTGAACAATTATTTGGTTCACGGACACGGGTGAAGCTTCTCCGCTTGATGCTTGCAAACCCTCAAGAGGAGTTTTTTGTCAGGGAGTTGACGCGAAAAATCGACGAACGGATTAACTCGGTACGGCGGGAACTCGGCAACCTCGAACTCATGGGACTCGTTACATCCCACCAGGAAGATCAGAAAAAGTTTTATCGCGTGGACACGCATTTTCTGCTTTATGATGAATTGCGGTCGTTGGTATTGAAGTCGCATATGACCAGCAAGCAACATCTAATTCAGCGGCTAAAGAGTGTGGGGAAGATTCAGAAATTGATTTTAACCGGAATCTTTACCGGAGTGCCCAATCCCAAAACCGATGTTTTGATTGTCGGCACCATCGCCAAAAATAGAATCCAAGACGTGATGAAGGATTTTGGGAAAAGTTTTGGCCGCGACATCAATTATACAGTCATGACCCCCAACGAGTATCAATATCGTAAGGATATTACGGATAAATTCCTCTATTACATTCTTGAGAACAAGCACAATGTGATGATTGATGAAGCGGAACAAACACCCCGATGATCTTAGGGATCGACGCAACGGAACCCGATCAACTGCAACTGATCATCCGAAAATCGGAGACCAGGATGACGCGTCGTACAATTCATGTTGGACATCGAGCATCCGAAAACTACATTTCTCGAATCCAGAAGTTTTTGACAAGTCGCAATCTCCATTTCTCTGACCTTTCCGGAATCATTGTGCGACGCGGACCCGGATCATTTACCGCACTACGTGTGGGTGTAACCATTGCGAATACTCTGGCGTTTGGATTGGGAATTGCCGTGGTGGGGAGTATCGGAGATGATTGGCTCAATGAAGGTTTCGCGCGAATCGAGCACGGCAGAAGCGACTACGTTGTAGAGCCCTTATACCAGTAGGCGTAGCATCGATTTTGAGATGAGCTCGAGTTTTATCTGCCTTAACAAAGGTCGATGTTTTGTTTTTTGGGCTGTGGAAAACTTTGGTGCACCGTGGTTGACGTGCGGTTGTTGGTGGGATAGAATGGTAACAAGTGGAGGAAAGTGGGGATTAACCATCAATGCATGTTCATCGGGGAGTACGCGCACAATTTAGATGATAAAGGTAGAATCGCCATTCCAACCAAGTTCCGTAAGGAATTACACAAAGGCGCGGTCATCACGCGTGGGTTAGACCGCTGTTTGTTCCTTTATACCTTGGACGAATGGAAACGTATGGCGGAAAAGTTGGCGAGCCTTCCGATTTCCAAAGCCAATACTCGCGCGTTTGCTCGGTTAATGCTTTCGGGTGCCATGGATGTGCAACTGGACAAACAGGGACGTATCGTCGTTCCGCCATATCTCTCGCGCTACGCCTCTTTCAAACGCAAGATTGTGATTACGGGATTGTACAAACGTCTGGAACTCTGGGATGAAGATCAGTGGGAACATTATAAAGGTACGACAGAGAAAGAGTCCGTCGATATTGCAGAAGCACTTTCGGAATTGGATGTCTAGCACACCACGTCATATTCCGGTCTTACTCCGTGAGGTGATCGAACATTTACAACTTCGTCCACATAATCACGTTGTCGATGCAACGTTCGGCGGTGGAGGATATACCGAGGCGATGCTCGAGAGCATTTCCCCGGATGGACACGTTCTTGCCTTGGATCTGGATTCTGAAGCATTGGAACGTGGCAAGCGACGTTTTGCCGGAAAGCCTGTTACGTTTCTGCAAACGAACTTTTCGCATTTGAAGGATGCTGTAGAGCAGATCGGGTGGGAAGGCGTGAACGCTGTAGTATTTGATCTCGGAGTATCGTCGATGCAACTCGATACAGCAGAACGCGGATTTTCTTTTCAGAACGATGGTCCACTCGACATGCGGTTTGGGACACGCGATCTCTTTGAACCAAGGGGTCAGAAATTGACTGCTGAACAGATCGTCAATACATGGAAGATGGAGGATCTCGAACACATTTTTCGTGAATATGGTGAGGAGCGCTATGCACGAAAAATTGCGACGGTCATTGTCAAGCTTCGACGTTCTGAAAACCTGCATACAACCCATCAACTTTCGAAACTTCTTGAATCCTTAGTTCCGCGCGAACGCTCCAAACATCCCGCAACACGTGTATTCCAGGCCCTACGCATTGCCGTAAATCAAGAACTCGATCATTTGCAAAAAGGACTTGAGGCTGCGGTCGATGTACTCGTCCCGGGTGGAAGACTCGTGGTTGTATCCTTCCATTCGCTGGAAGACCGCATTGTCAAGAATATGGGAAAGCTAGAATCGCGCGATTGCATTTGCCCATCATTTTTTCCGGAGTGTCGATGTCAACACCGTGCACGACTAACCGTCGTCACAAAAAAGGTGGTGACACCAACACTCGAGGAAAAGGAGCGGAATCCTCGGGCACGAAGCGCGAAACTTCGCGTCTTCGAGAAAAGGAAAAGGTAAAAGGTGTAGGGGGCTTGGTGCTGAAGCGGTAAGGCTTGTCTGCTTCAGCACCTCAGCGCCCGAATCACATTCTGTTCTTGAGCAATTCATCACATCCAATGTCCAAATATCAACGAACCTATTTTCACGCGCAACCACGTGTGGCGACGACCGATTCTGCTCGAGCACGTATGTTGCAACGTTCCTCTGTTGTTGTACAGGAACACGCATCCACGCTTTCCTCGCGATGGGATCGCTTTCGCGGGTTTGCTGTACGCATCGGAGCGATTGCCACAGTTGCAGGCATGGCGATGCTGTATTTGATGATTATTGGATTCTCGTCGCAAGGGGGAATTCAGTTGTTGGAAAACGAAGAAAAAATTTCATCGCTCCGCAAAGAGAATGAACAACTCGAACTCCGCGCATTGGAGTTGGGCTCCCTCGCACGCATGAATCAAGAAGCGCAACACTTGGGATTAGTCAAGAGTGACCAGGTTGTCTACCTGCCGGATGCGGATTCGAATGTTGCAGTGGTTGAGTAACATTGAACATCCAACGCTCCATGCAACACCGACCCGGGACGAACCGCACGCGTGATGAACGTGTGTTGAGTTTACGTTCACGATCTGCAAGTCCAGATCAACCAGAACACGATCGTGTGCGGATTCTTTCGGTTTTCGTTATGTTGATGACAGGCGTGATTATCGCTCGACTTTTTGATTTACAGGTGTTGCAACATCCGTTTTATGAAGCGCTCGCAAGTGATCAACATGAGGTGTTCAAAGAATTGCGGCCTGTGAGGGGCGAAGTGTATGTCTATGATCATCGCGGAAACCCGGATGCCGTGCCAGAACGATTTCCGATTGCGACGAATCAAGAATTGACCTTGGTGTATGGAGTTCCAAAACGCATTTCCGATCCCAAAGCTGTGGTGGAACGACTGGCAACAGTTCTTTCATTAGATCAAGAGCTCATAATTGAACGTTTGAGCAAGCCCAATGATTTATATGAGCCGATTGAATACGGTGTAGCGCCTGAACTCGTAGAAAAAATTCGAGAGTTAAAGATTGATGGTATTCAATTCGCGCCGGAACAATCGCGGTACTATACGGATGGTCGCGTCAATGGTTCACTCACAGGATTTTTAGGATTTGTGGATGGAAAACGCGTTGGCCAATATGGAATCGAGCAAGCGTACGAAACCGAACTTTCTGGCAAACCCGGATCTCTCAAAGCCGAACGATCTGCCAGTGGACAGATTATTGGAATCGGCGATCGGATTGTGAATGAAGCGTTGGATGGCGCGGATGTTCAGCTCACGATTGAACGGTCTGCGCAAAACGCTGCGTGTTCGGAACTCGAAAAAGCTGTAGACAAATATGACGCTAAGGGGGGAGAAGTTGTTGTGATGGACCCGAATACCGGACGCATTCTTGCCATGTGCAGCTTCCCGACGTTCGATCCGAATGCGTATGGAGATGTGGATGATTTGAGTTTGTATCTCAACCGCACGATTTCGCATGTGTATGAGCCGGGTTCGACGTTTAAGCCGTTTGTCATGGCGACGGCGTTGGATTTAGGGAAAGTAACTCCAGATTCAACCTACACGGATCCTGGTGTTGAAGTAATTGCCGGGTATCCCATTCGGAATTATGATGATCGCACGTACGGACTTCAGACCATGACTGGGGTGTTAGAAAAATCCATCAACACCGGAGCGATCTATGCGATGCGCACCGTTGGACCAGAAAAATTTTATGAGTATTTGCAACGATTTGGATTTGCAACTCCTACAGGCATTGAACTTCCGGGAGAAGAGTCCGGAAATTTAGGTAATCTTGCAACGGGAAAAGAGGTCTTTGCTGCAACCGCGTCGTTTGGTCAGGGGATCAATGTCACGGCTCTTCAGTTGACGCGGGGGTTTGCGGTTATTGCAAATGGGGGACGGTTAGTCAAACCCCAAATTGTCGATGCATTGATGTATCCGGATGGTACCACGCGCGCGCTCGAACCCGAACAAGGGCGCCAGATTATTACAGCCAAAACATCCAAGACGTTATCCGCCATGCTTGCAAGTGTTGTCGAGCACGGACACGCTCGATATGCCGCGATCCCCGGGTATTATGTGGCAGGAAAAACCGGAACTGCGCAAATTGCTTCTGCGAATGGAGGCTATGATCCGAATAAAACCAACCATACGTTTACAGGATTTTTTCCGGTTTCCGATCCCAAGATTCTCATGACGGTCCATTTAGAGGAACCGACAGCTGGTCGCGATGCTGCAGTCACCGCAGCGCCCACGTGGGCAGAGATTGCCAAGTTATTGGCAGAGTACTATCGTATTCCCCATGATCGAGATTTAACACCCTAACATGAAACGTTTTCTTTATTTGTGCGTTGGATCGCTGTTATCGGTCTTTGTGAAAGCCATCTTGCGGAAACAAGATCCAAAAATCGTTGCCGTTACGGGCAGTGTGGGGAAAACTTCGACCACGCAAGCGATTGTTCGAGTACTGTCCGAATCATTTCGCGTACGAGGCCCCATGAAGAATTACAACACAGAGCTTGGAGTCCCGTTGACGATTTTAGGCATGGAGAGTCCAGGAAAGAATGTGATGGGCTGGATACGGGTGTTTGCGCGTGCGTTTCGTTGGTCCGTGACAAACGTGGAGGGTCCGGAAGTTATTGTCTTAGAACTTGGAGCAGATCGGCCTGGTGAAATTCGTCGACTTGCGTCGATGGTGAGACCCCATATTGGTGTGGTTACAGCGATTGGGCAATATGTTCCGGTGCATCGAGAATTTTTCCAGAACACCGACCAGCTGATTGCGGAAAAGCGGGAATTGGTGTTGCAAATTCGAGACGAGGGATTAGCGGTGTTGAATGCGGATGACGAACGCGTGTACGCCATGCGCAACTCACGGCGGATTCGCATTGTCTCGTGTGGAATTGAAAATTCTGAAAGCCAGTTGCGTGCGATGGATTTGAGCATGAAAATTTCCCCGAACACAAAAGATGTTCAGGAGCATCCGGAATATTTGAAGCCCGTGGTTTCCATGCGATTCAAAATTCACGGTTCGGGAAATGTGGTACCGGTGGAGCTTCCGGGAGCTGTGAGCGAAACGCGCGTTCTGGCTGCACTACAAGCCGCAGCCGTCGGGATGGAACTGGGCATGAATTTGGTCACCGTCTCCAAAGGACTTTCGAAATTTTATGGTCCCCCGGGGCGGCTGCAGATTCTTTCCGGGATCAAGAGGACAGTGTTAATTGATGATTCGTATAATGCTTCGCCCGCATCGGTGCATGAAGCGCTCGAGGTGCTGAAGAATTTCGATTTGAAATCTAGCCTAGGAATTCCGTGCCGTCGGATTGCATGTCTGGGGACCATGGCAGAGCTGGGTGCACCGTCACGCAAGGAACATCGTCTCGTTGGGGAACATGCCGCACAATTGTGTGACGTGCTGATGACCGTAGGGGATGCAGCAAAGGCGATTGCTGACAGCGCGGTTGCAACCGGGATGTCGAGGGACCGCGTGTTTAGTTTTTCGACGTCCGAAGAATGCGGCTTATTCTTACAAGAGCGCATGAAGCCCGGAGATGTGATTTTAGCGAAGGGCTCGCAATCCACGCGCATGGAACGTGTGGTGAAAGAAGTCATGGCAGAGCCTGAACGCGCATCAGATTTACTCGTGCGACAGGGTATTTTTTGGGAAAAACACTAAGCGACGGCGCTGCGACGGCGCACATGTTGATAAGTTGGCCTCTTTTTTGATTGACAGAAAAAAAGGGGATGTTAGGATGCATTTGTGTTAGCGAGCCGGGAAATCTCATAAGTGTTTAACGCATTATTATCTTCGAAGGCCGCCCATACTTTGAACATTCTTGCGCCCGGCTTCGCTTGACACAACATGATAAGAGGAGGAAACTCGAGAATCTATGATGCATATTGGGCACGTATTCTACGTGCTCTGGCCGCAACCGCTATCCCACAGATTCGGCCAGGCACGATCGCACAAACCGTTCGCGCTGTTCATTAATCTCCCATTTTCGTACACCCAAAACCCTGCTTTACGCAGGGTTTTTGGTTCGTTGATGATTACGCTGAATGATCATGCTTTTTGATAACCCGTATTTAACCCCGTGGCATTGGGTGCTACTAGCTGTCGTTATTTTGAACATGATTGCAGTCGTGCTTATCCTAACTGCTCGTCGGTCCTCGAACTCAAACACAGCAATCATATACGGTGGAATTTTGATTTCGGCCACCATTTGGGGTATTTCAAGTTTTCTCGTTGAATTCCTCTATCCCATTTCAAAAGAATGGACACAATTCGCAATTAACTTAGGCTATTCGTCCACAGCTATATCTGGTCTTTTAGCCGTGATCTTTGCATATTCATTTCAACCGGATGCCTATCAAACTATTAAGAGGAAGAAGTTACTACTATTCATTATTTCGATCCTACCTATTACCGTCTCCGTATTGAGTCATTTGTCACTCACGTACACTCTTGATGAAATATTACCCTCCGGTTCTGAACAGGGATCTAGTGGACCGACGTATCTAAGCACGTTAACGGTGATTATTGTTTATTGGATTACCGCATTCGTTAAGTTGTTCCATTCGGTTCACCGGGCCCATAGTTACGAAAAGTTAAAAATCGCGTTGTTAACATGTGGACTATTAGTCGCATTTCTTATCGGCGTATTTTTTAACATCATTTGGTTTCATTTATCCGGTGGAACGTTGCAGTATATGGGACCCCTTGGTGCTTTATTTATGCTTACTCTTCCCACATGGGGCGTCTTACGATATCAGCTTTTTGATCTTGAAATCCGTGTAGCTCGCGATGCGCTCGTTACTATTTTTACGGTTTCATTGTTTGTGATCGGATTTATTTTATTTGCCGCCATTTTGATTCTTTCTCAACAAAACTTAATTATTTTTCTAATTGCATCATTGTTTTTCCCTCTAGCTTTTTTGAAAGTTCATGACCTTGTCCGTTTCTTAATCAACCGGTCTTTCTTCAACGATTATCTTTCGAACCTTCATGAGGATGCGTCTCGACCGACGAACCTCCGTTATGACGTGCAAATTCAAAAGCTGCAAGGTGATGTCCAAATATTTTTTTCAAAATTCTTTTCCCACGTTCAGGTCAATATTTATTTTTTCGATGATGATTTAAAACGTTTTCAGAGTATTGATGCAGCGTCGCAAATCTCGTCGCTTGGAGTGTCGGATGAACTTGTTCATTTTGCTCGAATGACGCGCGGAGTTGTCCTGCGAGAAGAGGTGGATGCGCAGCCGTTTTTGAAACAGGTGGAGAAGAAAATTATTCTAAGGAAACTTCAGAAACTCCGAGCTCAAGCAATAGTCAGTATGCGCCACTGGACCAATGAATTAGTGATGGTTGCGTTTATTGGTTGTGATCCTATCACGGACGATCAGCGCGATTCTCTTCGCCGTCATTTTATTGCGTTCGAACCAAAGTGGGATGAGATTGCACAAAAAATTTATACAAATAAGAGAGCAAGAGAGTCTGTCTATCGAATCGCTCATTAGGA
>CAZOCX010000004.1:0-19058 GCA_964578475.1 uncultured Gammaproteobacteria bacterium
CAAGAACTGTTTCAAGCCGTTTTAATTGTTGGCTTCCGGACGTGTCGTAGAGATCCGACCCAACGCGCAATCGAAATCCTGTTAACAAGGAAGGATCTACTTGCATGCGCAGTGCAAGAGTTTTACCCGTTACACGTGAAAACTGTTTTGTAAGCGTTTGGAGGTCGGAGTCTTGTAATGCAAACGGGACAAACAATGTCGCATCCGTGATTCCAGCTTGTTTTCGTTGTAATGTATCGTACGCTGTGATTATTTTTGGAAGCCACGCTGTGTGATGCCGCGATGCCAAGTCTCGCGCGAGTTCTCGGATGTATTTCTGTTGTTGCTCTTGCGGGAGGGTGGACCATTCCAGAAGCAATTTGGCGTAATGCAATGAAGTAATGCGCGCACTCATGATTGCTTTGCAGTAAAGGTTGAAAGCCCTCGCTCAATCAGTGCACGATTTTTTTGCGCGTCGATGTTTTCCGAAAGAATTTTTTCTGACACCTGTACTACCATTTTTGCCATTTCTTCTTGTGCATGCTGGACCATGTCTCTGCGCGCACGCGTTAATTCCTCCTCGGTTTTTTTTGTCAAATCTGCGAGCTTCTGCTTTGTTTGATTCAGTGTTTCTTCTTGTTGTTCTGAAGCCCTTCGATTCGCTTCTGCGAGAATGGTTTGCGCTTCTTTACGCGCTGCGGTGAGGACCTGATCTTTTTCTTCTCCAGCAGATTTTAGTCGCGCGTGAATTTCATCTACTTCTTTGAGACTTTTTTCAATCTTGGCAGTCCGATCATGCAGTAACTTCAAAATCGGTCGATACGCGAACCGATACAAAATAAACAGCACGATGAGAAAGTTGATGATCTGCGCGATCAATACCGGGAAGTTGATTCCAAATTTTTCGAGCAATTCCATAGTCAAATAATCCAATGATAGTTCCCCTCACTATCTGACTGAAGTTGATAGTGAGGCGTCAATCATCTGATTTAGACAAACTTGATGACGAGTGCAACGACGAGTGCGTAAATTGCAACCGCTTCAGCGAAGGCAACACCGATGATCATCGGAGCCTGTAACTTTCCAGCGCTTTCCGGATTTCGACCAATCGACTCCATGGCTTTGGAGACAATGTGTCCAATCGCGAGTGCGGGGAAAAATCCACCTACGCCAATCGCAAATGCTGCTGCGATGTTTTTTAACGCCTCGACCAATCCTTCTTCCATAGGGATGGTTCATTAAAGCTTAGGGTCACCCAACGTCGCATTGGCGAAGAGGGGTGACCGCAAGATTTAATGCTGCGGCTCTTCGGTTGCCATGGTTAAGAATACAAGTGTTAACATGGCAAATACTAGTGCCTGAATAAATCCGACAAACAGTTCGAGGAAGTAAAACGGGACAGGTGCGACAAATGCCACAATCGTTCCCATGACCACGAGTAGCACTTCACCGGCAAAGATATTTCCAAATAATCGAAACGAGAACGATACGATTTTTGAAATTTCTCCAAACACTTCGAGGATCCCGACAAAAAACATGATGGGGTTTTTGAACAGGAGTTTGAAATTGACGAATTTTCCAAGATGTTTCCAAAATCCCAACGCGGTCGCTCCAAAAATGTGCGTTGCAATAACCGACACTACGGCGAGCGCCAACGTGGTGTTGAGGTCACTATTGGCGGAGCGGAACAATGGCACAAGAATTTCTTTGCCCTCAATCGTTTCGTGAATTCCAATCGGCCCAACGATTGGAAGTAATCCTAGGTAATTGGAAACCAAAATGACCAAAAATAACGTTGCAACCAACGGTAAGAATTTTCTAGCACGTTTGTCATCATGCGTGACGTTTTTGATGAGACTGTATAGTCCCTCGATTGTCACTTCGACGAGATTTTGAAATCCACGCGGAACTGTTGCGAGCTTCCGTGCTTTGAGGGCTAGTGCTCCGCAGGCGAGAACAACCGTAGTTCCCATCATGCTGATGAAAGAATTGGTGATTTCAACATTACCAAGGTGAAAGATGGGTTCGGCGGCAAGAGAGATTTCCATAAAGTGGTTTTAAGTAGAAGGAGGCGAGGGATCGGTTGGAGGGGAATGTTTAGAATTGGTAGAGCTGGGAGGATCGTTGTTTCTAGAATCGGGATCCAGAAGCGGCAGGATCCGTTTCATGACGAGGAAGCTAGAGACCACAAGGGATAATCCAATTCCAAGAAGCAATAGCCATGGAGAGGTACCCCAACGCTGGTCCAATGCTCGCCCTAAAATCGCGAGTACCACGAGTGGCACCGCAATGTTAAACCCAAGATTTCCCAACAACGCGAGAGTACGAGCAATCGACGACTTGTCGTTGTTCGAAGCGGACATCAAAGGAAGTGAACAGTGAAATCAGACTGGAAACCTAGAGTATCATTGTACGGAAAATTTAGCAGAGAGTCAATAAGGTTTTTTTCATGGTTCGACCTTAACAGCGGGTCCTGTCCCGACTCGGTCCATTTTGTGTTCGTCTTCCGACATAACGTCGGGATCCTCACCCAAAATGGCCTCGCCGTGCCACCCGCTTTTTGTCATTGTGAACCAGCTCCAGTTTTAGATTCCAGATCCGACCTCGTCTATCCAGGTCGGATCTCGTAAAAACTGGGTTGGTGAAGCAATCTAAAAAAATAGCCTCATGCCGGACGCCAGGGTGGCGAGCGACATGAGGGTAGATGCGACGCGAGGGGGGCTAGAGGGCAAAGCAGTTTTCTCGCTCGATGTTTGCCGCGCGCCAAAGCGCGCAAGCGCCAGAGCGCCGCTCGAGCCAACTTTTGCCCCAGAAGTACTCGTCAGAACTGTGCCGATTGAGGTACTCACGAATCCGGGCGGCGGGGTAGTCCACGACCTCGTCGAGAAGATCCAGGTACTGACGTCTGCATTCGGTCAGCCTGGAGGCGATTCGTTCTGGATGGATCTCAATCGGCCCGTGTGATGGCACAAACCCTGTGATTTGGCCCGCCGAGGCCATTGCAATCACGCGTTCGACCGACTCCAGTCCGCACCTCACGCTCGAGTCGATCAACATGAACGAGAGGTATGCGCTGCCCGGCGGGCCTTCGAACTGGATGAGGTCCCCTCCGAAGAATATCCCAGACTCGGTGTCGAGGTACCCGACTTCTTCCATCGTATGGCCAGGGAGGTGGATTATTTCGAATCCGTGGACGACCTGTCGGTTTGTGACATGATTCATGAACGGAGCCTGCTGTCTTGGGCCGTATCCCCAGCATTGACTGATGTACGCTGCGGCAACCGCAACCGGCATCCAGCGGCCGAGGATGCCGAACACCTGCTCGGACGCAATAGGGTCAATCTTCCGCATGCGGTCGATTGCGTCCTGTACCAGCCAGGGTGTGAACATAGCGCGTACATCGCCGCATGGACCATAGGCAATGCCTCCAAGTCCGTTGGCTTTAAGCATCCTCTGGAAGGTTCGAGAGTTGTGGTCTGGGTGAAGGTGGGTCGTGAGTGTTACAACACCCTGTGTCCGGGGCGGAATGCAACGTTCAGACACCCACTGCGAACAGTTCGCCGAACCGGGGTCGATGATGACCACGTTTCCGTCGTCTCGGACGATCACCGAGACGTTTTTATCCCTCGGCCTGTATCCGGCGAATGAGGGAATCCGATACACCGCCACGTTTGCACCCGTGTAGATTTTCACGGCCAGCCTCCTCGGCTATTGGAAGGTTCGAGTGAAACAGGATCTCCGGATTAAACCATTTGTTGTTCCGCCCGTCAAGTTTTTTAACCAGATTCAACCTGGTACGCGTTATGAAGGGACCGTCCCTCCCAAGGGACGGTCCCTTGAGGACGGATCGCTAAGGTGGGTAAAAAAAATCTGCGGTCGCGTTGATCTTCCTCTCAACGCGCCGCAGTTGTCCGCCTAGAGCGGACCGGCGACTCTGCGCCTGTGGCGATCACTCTGTGATCAGGTCACCCGCTTTTGGGCCATTCCCGATCAAGATCGCGTCGTCCGGAAGGTCCGTCGCCAGTTTTTGCATGAATCTTTGAACATACTCGCGGGTTTTGACAGGCAAGTCTGCCTTCTTGCGGCACCCCCGGATATCGCTCCAGCATGGGAGTATGGTGAAAAAGGGTTCGGCTTTTGCCAGCTTGCGCGCGGTCATCTCTATCGGGTCGCTGCGGATGTGGCCATCATAGTCAGTGATAATTCGGACCTTCTTAACGCCCGCGGTTGCCGCGATATCCATGCGATTCAGAACCAAATGCGTTGGACGGTTCTCCTGGACCGCCTCCTGGAGCTGTAGTACATCAGGCCAGAAGAGCCGACGCGGAATCCCGGTGGTGGCGCCGGACTCATTCCAGACGGCCCGAATGAGTTTTGCGGTCTCCTCATCCATCTCGCCTGGGCCAGAGTACTGCCCCACGCTGGTACAGTAGGGAGCGCTCATGACGCCGATCCGAATCGGCACGAGTGCTGGGTCGAGCCCACAACCAGGCCAGATACCGGCACAGCCGCCGTTACTCGAAGTTGTTTCTGGCCACGGGCCGGTATCGATTCCCAGTCCCGAAGCTTGGGCTCCTTCGAGGAGTGCGCGCTTTCCTTGCGCCAGTGCGCGGCGGAGAAATTCCGCGCAATCGAGGGTCTTTACGCCCTTGTTGTAGAGGTCAGTGAAGAATCTCTGGTACGTGGCTGCAAGCACACGCGTATCTCGCACTTCGAGGAGCGAGTAGCTCGTATTCCTGAGGACTTCGATTATTGTTTCATCGGGAATCTCATCGATCCACCGATAGCGCTTTCGGACTTCCTCGAGAGCAGAAACGAGATGGCGCCAAGACATTTGCATCGCATCGCCGATCACGATTCCTTTGCGCAGGTATTTGTCTGCTGCGGTGTCTGCCATCGCCCACCCAGTTGCACGATGCTTGCCTTGTGCTACCAGTCTGGGGTCCTTGTTTGAAATGCGATCGGAGATGATCCCGTAGACAGTCGTCATGGCTGCACGGAAATCAATTCTGATCGTGCCTAGGACCACCCCGGCTGACTCAAGAGCGTCCCGTTCAGCGACGAGAGCTCCGGGCTCTACGAAACAGCCGCGGCCGATGAGACGCGTGATTTCCGGATTGCGTGTCCCCGACGGAATCTGGTGGAAGACTACACGTGATCCGTCCTCCCGTTCGACGGAATGTCCGGCGTTGGCGCCGCCCTGGTAGCGGGCGACGACGTCCGCGCGTTCCGTGAGGAGATCGACGAGTTTGGCTTTGCCTTCGTCACCTCTCCACATTCCGAAGACGACAGCGGCCCTCGACTGGGGCGGACAGACATTGAACAGTCGATCTGCGAGATGCTGGCTTTGGGTTGCACGTTCGCCGAAGAAGAGTCTGATTGCGACCTCTCCTTGGGCACGACGTGACTTCTCAATTGCGGTTACTAGGGAAACGGGCACGATGGCCCCCTTTCCTCAAAATGTGAAATGAACGAAACAGCCGTACGGGCCCTCCGCACGACAGTAGCCTCATTAAAGAAGAAGTCCTTACTTTTTGCAATAGAGGGGTCAGACCCGGGGTCTGACCCCTCGAATGGTTGTAGATTTGGGATCTGTGCGTTACATTGAGTTCAGTCCTCCGAAAAGTACAGCACTCGACAATATTATTTGTATAAACCATGCCATCTACATGGGATCATCAAGGATCTGTTCTCACAAAAGAGTTTACGTTTAAGAATTTTTCCCAAGCATTAGCGTTTGTGAATCACGTGGGTGAGCTTTCCGAACAAGTGCAGCATCATCCGGATATTTTCCTTCACGATTACAAATTCGTTCGTATTACACTGACGACGCATGACCATGGCGGTGTAACTCAGAAGGACGTGGATCTCGTAGCAGAGATCGATAGGTTCAACCTATCCTAGAGGTTGAACCTATCTGATAGAGGTCTTGACCTATCCTTCATTATAGACAGCGGACTGGTGACCCCATAAATTCAAAAACCACCAATAAACGAAATACAAAACGGACATATGGTATCGTATGAGGATCTAACTCTTCATTCGAATGCCCTATGTCCGTTTTGTTTTGTTCTAGCAATGAAATGAATTTATGGGTTCACGGCTCTAACTCCTTTACTGATGTTGTATTGTTGCATACTCCTTGGGATTCCAAGGAGTGCAAGATGTATCTTAACTTATGGAGAAAACATCCAAAAATCTTGACATTATGATGCGTTTTTTATATACCTTATATAAGGTGAGGGTTTGTGTTCATTTACATTTCAGGAGGAAGCGATGACTGGCCTTGATCAGGTTCTCAACAACATCAACGAAAGAGTGCTGAACAAGTTCCGCACACTTTACGATGTTTCCCGCGTCAATGCGCTGGAAATCGCAACCGAGGCACACCGCTGGCTGTGGTTAAATGCCCGACTGAGTCAGGATCGGGACAAACAGGTCATTGGTATCCCGCGAGTGCTAGTAATTCATCATGGAATGGTCATTATCGATGAATACTGGCACACGTTCGTTCTCCATACGCGCGATTACGAAGCGTTTTGTCGAACTCAATTCGGCCTCTTCATCCATCACTCGCCGTCGTCGCCAGATTTTCAGGAGCCTTCTCGGGACGAAACGGAGAGGCAGCTGAACTACATTTGGGACGTACTCGGCGAAGAGACGGTGGTTAAGTGGTACGAAGAGTATCCCGTCAGGTATTCAGCCGAGGCGCTGAGAAGGCTTCAGAAACCACGGATCTTCGACCAACCATGTGAGGCCGTAAAATGACGAAAGACCCTGGTGTGTCACCTAGGCTAGAGGCAGACAAGATTCGACTGGCAATCTCTCGGCATGGCTACGCGATTGTCACCGTTTCAGGCAGGGAATCCTACCTGGAGATTTGCCGCGAGCTAGGGGAGGTGACGCAGATAAGAGACGTCATGGTTAGCCCTGACAGGGCTGAGCCTTATACAGGCTATTCGTACAAGCCTGATGAGGTTCCTTTTCACAGCGACTTTCCCCGCGTGAACATCGTGGGATTGTACTGCGAGACTCCGGATCAAACAGGAGGCGAGAATCTACTGATCGACTGCCGTCACGTCTTGGGCCAATTGACTCCGCAAGAGATCGACTGTTTGGCACGGGTGCATGTGCCGTTGCCGCGAAGCAAGGCGGTTCATCCGCTTCTTTCGATGGCGCAAGACAAGTTGCCACACATCTACTGGTTGCCTGTTTTTGTGTCGCGACTGCTTCCAGAGCTGGACCCGCCTCTGGCCGCTGCTGTTACTCAATTCGATCAAGTGCTCCTGCAATGCCGCAAAGCCCATGATTATATATCAGTTCGCCTCGCCGCTCGCGAAGCGCTTTGGTTCAATAATTACGTGATGTTGCACGGGAGAGACAGACTAGATCTCTCCAGTGCCCGTCATCAGGTCAGGGCTTTCATTTGCACCCCCCACAACTGCAGTTGACTGGAAAGGAGGTAAACCTTATGACGCGCGAGCAGCGAATCGAGACGATCGCGGCTACGCTGCACGAATCCACGTGCGCCGCGTGCCAGGGCTGCACGAGCTAGCAGCCCGAGACGGGGGGCCGTGGTAGCATCCCAGCTGCTGCGGCTCCCCATTTTTTAAATCTATAGAAAAGAATCACCATGAACGACAAAAAACAAGTTTGGAATGAATATTTTAAAAATACGATCAACGATCCACCCTCACCGCTTCTGGCGCAGGCGATAGATTACGTTATTAAGCAACGTAGGGCCATTGATATTGGCGGTGGGGCCTTAAAGGATTCACGATACTTGTTGTCTAAAGGATTTGAAACAACGACGATCGATCAGTCCGAAGAGACGAGCAACATTGCCAAAACCATTTTATCAGACAAGCTTCATTGTCATATTGCGTCGTTTGTGGATTATCATTTTCCTGTTAACACATTCGATCTCGCGTCTGCGATGTATGCGCTACCATTTAATTTACCCCAAGACTTTGATAACGTCTTTGTAAATATAAAAAAATCGTTAGTTAAAGGCGGCATTTTTGCTGGTAATTTTTTTGGACCAAACGATACGTGGAGTAACAGGCCGAACATGACGTTCCATACAGAGAAAAAGGTTGGGGATCTCTTTTCTGATTTCAGTATTATTTTATTTGAAGAGAAGGAGTTCGATGGTAAAACCGCCAATGGCCAGCCAAAGCATTGGCACATGTTCAATGTGATTGCTAGGAAAAATTGAGACCTCAATGTTTGTTTTGTTGAAAACCAAAACGTCGCATCTTAGCCTTTTGTCCCCGAATTTTAAGGGGATTCTTTTTATCCCTACACATTCGCGTCGATGATTTCGTTGACCACACGGTCGGCTTCTTTGTTTTTTTCGCGCATCACATGATGAAAACTCACGCGCGTAAAACTTTTCAGCTGGTCTTGGATTCCTAGATAGATTTTCCGCAAGTCTGGATTCTTCACGCGATACGCGCCGGTCACCTGCCACACGACCAGCTGACTGTCCATATAAAAATCTAGCTCTCGCGCACCGAGCTCGGAAGCCGCGCGCAAGCCGATCACGACCCCCATGTACTCGGCGAAGTTGTTGGTGCAGTGTCGATAAAACGCGCCGGTTCGTTGAAGGATCTCACCGTTCTTATATACCACGACACCCGAAGCTCCGGGGCTCGGGTTGCCGCGCGACCCACCATCCGAAAAAACCTTCCACCGTGTTTTCATACAACAAATTCTTTAATCACACATTGCACTTCGCGACTGCCGTTCCATTCGTGCAATAGAGGGGTTGAACCCCGGGTCGGACCCCTCAAACACCCGCCTCGCAATGACGCAATTTTTTGGTATATACTAAACCTCCTATGTCGGAACTCCAACAGAGTGCAAAACAATTAGCTGAAGAACGTCTGCTTTCGGGTTTGAATCCCGAACAGCAAAGTGCGGTCACCCATCCGTCGGGTCCGTTAATGATCGTTGCCGGAGCTGGAACAGGCAAAACTACCGTCATCACGCGACGGATTGCGTGGTTGATTGCGACGGAAAAAGCGACGGCCGATCAAATTCTCGCGCTCACATTCACGGATAAAGCCGCCGGTGAGATGGAGGAGCGTGTCGATGTGTTGCTTCCGTACGGATACACAGATCTGTGGATTTCCACATTTCATGCCTTTTGCGAACGGATCTTGCGCGAGCATGCGATCGACATTGGCTTGCCCAATGATTTCAAGTTGGTGAATGACATCGAGGCCCAACTCCTCATGCGCAAATATATTGCAGAGTTTGATTTGAAGTATTATCGTCCGATCGGAAACCCCACGAAATTTTTAGGAAATCTTGTGCGACATTTTTCGCGCGCCAAAGACGAAGACATTAGTCCCCAACAATATGCCGAGTATGCACAAAACCAAGTGTTGAATACGGATCAAGCTGAACGTACAAAAAACAAGAACGCCGACGGAACACAGGTCGAAGAATTCAGTGAAGCTGAACGGCTCGTGGAAATTGCCAAAGCCTATGCAACGTACGAACGTGTGTTGCGCGAAAATCACGCGCTGGATTTTGGGGACTTGATCACGCAGACGATGCGGCTCTTTCGTGAGCGGCCGTTTATTCGCAAAAAATATCAAGAGCAATTTCGATTCATGTTGGTCGACGAATTTCAAGACACCAACACCGCACAGTATGATCTGCTGAAGCTTTTAGTTTCCGATGCACAGAATATCACGGTCGTGGGAGATGATGACCAAAGTATTTATCGATTTCGCGGCGCATCGATCAGCAATATTTTGACGTTCAAAAAAGACTTTCCACATTCTAAAGATATTGTATTGGTTCAAAACTATCGTTCACCGCAAGAAATTCTGGATCTCGCGTATCGGTTTATTCAGCTCAATAATCCGGACCGGTTGGAAGCGCAAATGAACGGGGGATCGCCACTTGATCATCCGATTTCGAAACAACTGAAATCGAATGTGGAAAAACCCTCGGACATTCGTCACTTGCATGTAGCAACTATGGAGGATGAGGGTGTCATTACTGCCAAAGAAATTTTGTCGTTGGTAGGAAATTCGGGATCTACAGCTACATCAACAGCGTCGGCGAATGAACCCTTATCATATCGCGATATTGCGATTCTTGTCCGCGCGAATGATCACACCGAAACATTTATTGCTGCGCTAGAGCGTTTCGAAATTCCGTATCACGTGGTTTCTTCCAAAGGATTATTATTCCGTTCGGAAATTGTGGACCTGCTTTCGTATGCGCGACTTCTCGATAATTATCACGAAGCGCGTGCCGTGTGGCGCGTCCTGAATTTTCCGCAATGGCAAATCCCGCCACGCGACCAAAGCATTTTGATGCAGACGATCACGCGTAAAGGCATTTCAGCGTTTGATGCTATCTTGAATGCGCGAACCATTTCTGGGCTTTCGGAAAACACGCTTTTCGTGTGTAACCGCATTGCATCACTCGTCGAGCGTCATGCAACGCGTGCAGCGCGCACCAAACCATCGCAACTATTTCTTTCCATCCTGCAAGATACGGGATACTTCGAGCATCTTTCACACCGTTCACAAACAGAAGAAGCAGCAGTTCGGGAGATTTTAGAAAACTTTGAAGCATTGCTTAAAATGGCAACGCACTTTGAGCGCGCAACACCGAATGCAACGCTCAAAAATTTTTTGCAGGAAATCGATCTCATGATGGCGTCAGGAGAGTCCGGAGATCTACCCGCAACATCGCAAGAATCCCCGGATGCCGTGAGCGTAATGACCGCGCACGCAGCTAAAGGATTAGAGTTCGCGTATGTGTTTATTGGAAACCTGGTCGATAAACGGTTCCCGTCTGTCGGGCGCAATGATGCCATCGAACTTCCAGAGGCCTTGCTGAAAGAAATTCTTCCCACCGGAGATTTTCACCTCCAGGAAGAACGTCGGTTATTTTATGTTGCATGTACACGCGCAAAGCGCGGACTAGTGTTCGTCTCCGCAGAAGATTACGGAGGATTACGCAAAAAGAAACTTTCGCGGTTTTTGGTAGAAGCAGGGCTAGCCGCAACAGCGCGAAAAGTTCCGATGCCGACCGGCAGTGTGGCATTGCCCGAATTAGGTTCAAAACTTCCCGAGAATCTCACATCGCAACACACGCCAACCCTCGGAAAGGATTCGCTTCCACTCCCACGCACTTTGAGTTTCACGCAGATGAAAGCCTTTGAAACATGTCCGTATCAATATCGGTTCGCGCATTTGTTAAAAATTCCTGTACCGGGCCGACCGACATTTAGTTTTGGAAAAACCATTCACGCGACACTGCAAGAATTTTTTAAGCGCATTCAAATTAAACGCAAACATCCGCAAACCAATTTATTTGGCGAAACCAACGCAGATGCGTCCGATGCAGCGCCCACGCTCGAGGAGCTTCTCGAGATTTACGACTCGGTCTTTATTGATGACTGGTATGATTCGCCCTCGCAAAAACAAGAGTATAAAGAACGCGGCCGCGAATTATTAAAAATTTTTTACGAGTCGCACAACGGCGTCTTTCCCAATCCGAAATATCTCGAAAAAGGATTTCTTGTGCGTGTCGGCGAGTATGGGGTCCGAGGATTTTTGGATCGCGCAGATTCGGTCGACGGGGGATTGGAAATTATTGATTACAAAACCGGGAAGCCGCCCGCATCCGAACACTATTTAGAAAAGGATCAGTTGAATCTGTATGCCATTGCAGCAAACGAAGTGTTCCATGAAAAGCCAGCGCGGTTAACATTTTGGTATTTAGAAGGAAACAAAAAATATTCATTTGAGCCCGACGAATCACAAATCGAAAAATTGCGCGAAAAAATTTCTGCGATCGCAAAAAAAATCGCAACATCGGATTTCAAAGCAACACCCGGTCGTCATTGCCGGACCTGCGACTTTCGAGACATCTGCGAGTTTCGGGCAAAATGAGGAATGAAAAAAGCGCCGCAAGAGTCTGTTTGCACAGCTCCTGAAGCGCCATTACGTGTCTGTTGGACACGTCGTTGTCACGGGAAGCGGTAGAGGGAAATCTCGCAGTTGTTCGAGTCGGGGTCTCGCACATCCGCGACCGCGAACGAATTTCCAAACTCCCCGATCAAGATTTTCGTTCGTGTGTCGTAACACTCGTAACCGTATACGGCCTCGAGGTGATTTCCATTCAGGACGACGTAGTTCTCGCCAGTGAATTGGATACCTTTCGTCTCGGCGAGAATGGTTGAGAGGATTACTTGCATGGAGCTGTCGGCAAGATACACGCCGACACCACCAGCCAGAGAACAATCAAGAACCGATACTTGGCTTCCCATCGTGAGGTTGAGAGCAGCTCCCTGACATTCAATCGTGACGCGGTTGAGTTCTAGGTTACTGATTTCGGAGTCAATGCCGTTTGACGAAGAGTGGACCGTGACGTCTTCCATCTGGAGGGTGGAGAACACTTGTCGGATCGCGGGCGCGTGTTCGCCGGATCCGATGTCGCTCTCCAGGATCTGTGCAGTTGACCATTCCAGCGTGAGCGCCGTAATTGCCTCATCATCCGTCAGGATCACCGTATCCCTGATCAATAGCACCGCGTTCTCGTGGGCCCAGATAGGTATCTCGATTTTGCAGTGCTCATAGGTCACCCGGCCGTACTCAAAGGGGCCACCTATGATCTCATTGACCGAATTTACACTTGTGCTTTGGCGGGTGTTCAGGTAGTTGCTGCACCAGAGGCGGGCACTTGCTGTTACGAGCACGCTGCCCTGGTGGCGCATGCGGTCGATCACGAGGGAGTCGGACACGGTCACGCGACCAATCAACAGACTCGGCGCGGTTCCATCAATTGTTCGGAGCGTGAGCGTTTTTCCTTTCGGGAACAGAACCTCGCCTTCGTTGATGGGGTCACCGACGCAAGCGAGGGTATCGCCGCCTTCTGCCATGGCGATTCCGTCGCGGAGCAGATTCCAGTCCTGGCCTTGCGTCCACGTCCGTGCATCTACTGATGCCGAAGTAGAAACGATCACGCAAAGCGCGAACACGGCAGACCAGAGATTGCGAGACATGACAGCTCCTTTTCACGCATTGCGTGAATCGGGTAGACCGAAACTCCGCGCGGAAGAGGATCAGTCGGTTAGAAAGGTACGTTCCGCGCTAATTCCATCCTGTCCAAAGTGAACAGGTGTTCATTCATTTATACGATGGTAGAGACTCGTTATTACACTCCTCGCAGATAGGCAGGAATAGAGAGAGGGCCGCTTTTCAAGCAGCACAAAGACTGTTACACTAAAAACCGCTTATGGAACGTCGTTTTTCGCATCCGTCATCGGTGTTGCGGTACTTCGTGATCGTTGGACTTTCAACGCTGTTGGCGTGGGGAGCGTTCGTTGCGGTGTTGTGGCTGATGGATCCGGAGATCTCGGGGTGGATTGGGCAACTGTCGTTTTATGCGAGCTTATTTTTAGCGCTCGCGGGTACGTTTTTCTTGATGGGATTTGGGTTGCGATTGCTTATTGTGCGTGGGAAACGCGATCCCTTTGGCTCTGTCGATATTTCCTTACGCCAAAGTGTGATGCTCGCGGTATTGCTGTCCGGTGCCCTATTACTCCAAGGCAATCGACTCTTCTCGTGGTGGGCTGCAGGATTTTTGCTCGCTGCACTGGTATTCTTAGAATGTTTTTTCTTAATTCAACAACATGGATCTTCTGAATGAACTAAAAAAAATTGCTCGCGAAACCCAGAACGCGTTGCGCGACGTCACGAACGCCGAAGAACTGGAAAAATTAAAAACCCAAGTGTTGGGTCGCAATGGGGTATTGTCGAAAGCTGCAAAACATATTCAGAAAACAACGAAAGAACAACGTCCGGTGGTGGGGAAACTCATGAATGAAGTGAAGCAAGAATTAGAAACCACCTTTCAGGAAGTGGTACGCGGATTTCAAACAAATGGCACGCACACTCTCGATATCACGCAACCTGGGACGCAGATTCAGCGTGGTCACGAACATCCACTTTCGATTATTCGCAACCGCATTGCACACATTGTGGAGACTCTGGGATTTTCCGTCACGGATGGGGACGAATGCTCCACGGATTATTTCAACTTTGAAGTGCTGAATTTTCAAGCGAATCATCCAGCGCGCGATTCGCAAGACACGTTTTTCGTCGAAGGCAAACAGGATGGATCACCGCGTTTGATGCGCACCCAAACATCGACCATGCAAGTTCCGTGGATGCAGAGGCACACGCCTCCTACACGTGCAGTCGTGATTGGACGCGTGTTCCGCAATGAAGCAACCGATGCATCACATGAACACACCTTTCATCAGATCGAGGGATTTGCGGTCGACCGGAACATTTCCGCAGCGAATTTGAAATACACGTTGCGTCAATTGGTATCGGCGGTGATGGAACAAGATGTCCGCGTGCGATTCCGCCCAAGTTTTTTTCCATTTGTTGAGCCAGGATACGAAATGGATATGAGTTGCACCCAGTGCGAGGGCCGCGGATGTCGTGTGTGCAAACATGTCGGATGGGTCGAGTTGGTCGGATGCGGAATGATTCACCCGAATGTACTTGTCGCTTCCGGCTATGAACGTGGCGCGTACACGGGATTTGCATTTGGCATGGGACTCGAGCGGTTGACCATGATGCGTTATGGCATTGAAGATATTCGCCTATTCCATAGTGGAGATTTAGGATTTTTGCATCAGTTCTCATTATGAACATTTCTCGCAACTGGCTTTCGGAATTTGTCGATCTTTCTGGGTTGAGTTCGGAAACGATTGCCGACAAACTCACCATGACCATCGCCGAAGTAGAAAAGATTGTGGACCAGCGAAAGGGCCTGGAACATGTCGTGGTCGGAGAAGTGTTGGAATGCAAGAAACATCCGAATGCGGACAAACTCCATGTCGCGCACGTGAAAGTCGGAAAGCGCAAGACCATTCAGTTGATTTTTGGACAGATGGTTACGATGCAGAACGGAGATCGCGTTCCGGTTGCAATCGCACCTACCACATTACCCAGTGGGATTCACATTGAACGGAAACGTTTGCGTGGGGAATTATCAGAGGGCATGTTATGCCTGGATACAGAGCTCGGCCTTGCCGAGTACGGTATTGCGATTCAGTATTTTCCCGATGTCGAACCTGGCACACCCATTGCGGAAGCCTTGGGTTTCGATGATGTCATTTTCCATATCGATAACAAAAGTTTAACGCATCGTGCAGATTTGTTTTCGCACATCGGCATTGCGCGCGAACTCGCTGCTGCGTTTTCTCGGCCCATGAATGATGCGGCATTCCGCATTTCGTTGCGATCCAAAAAACTCCGAACCGTGCGTTTAAGTATCGCAGATCCAAACGCATGTCGTCGATTCATCGGAACAGTTTTGAACGTCAAAGTCGGTCCATTACCGATGTTCATGCGTCGGCGGTTGGAAGCATGTGGTGTGCGCTCGATCAACAATATTGTGGACATTACGAACTATGTGATGTTGGAGCTTGGCGAGCCACTCCATGCGTATGATTATGAAAAGTTGCAGAAACGGGGAGCTGGGAAGATTCACATCTCTGCACGGTTTGCAGGAAAGAATGAACGGGTGACAACACTTGATAGGAAAACGCGGACATGTACGGAAGATATCCAACTCATCGCAGATGCAAAGGGAAGTTTAGGCATTGCAGGAATTATGGGTGGGGAAGATTCAGAAATATCCGATTCTACATCGAAGATCTTTTTAGAGGCCGCGCAATTTGATCCGATTGTGACGCGCAAGGCCGCGCAATATTTCGGATTGCGAACTGAAGGAGCATCACGTTGGGAAAAAGGCATTTCTCCGGAGTTAGCAGGATTTGCAACTTTCCGCGCCATTACACTTTTCAAGAAATACGCAAACGGAGAAGTGTTAGAAGGTCCGGGGGATCTGTATCCTACCAAACCACGCTCGCGAACCATCACCGTAAGGCCAGAATATGTTTCGCATTTGTTAGGATTTTCTGTATCCGAACGTGAGGTCGTGAGGAGTCTCGAACGATTGGGTGCACAGGTTCGGAATCTCGCAAAAGCAAAGTCTGTAACCCCTCCGTGGTGGCGCGAAGATTTGCGCATCGAAGAAGATTTCGTGGAAGAAGTCGGTCGCGTAGTTGGACTCGACCGTATTCCGGAAACTTCGATCGTTTCCGAACTCATGGGTGTGGAACAGGATCCATGGGTAGAATGGGGGAATGTGATCCTCGATACATGTGTGCGTGCTGGGATGACCGAGGTCAAGAATTATGCGTTCTATGGAGATCGCGAAGTAGAACGCGCCAGACTTTCGAAGCGGTCGCATCGTGCATTGCTGAATTCGCTTTCTGCGGAGCTTTCGGTATTGCGCACCAATTTATTGATTGGATTAATCCGAAATGCTGTTCGGAATCAACGCGATGCAGACAACATTTCTCTCTGCGAATTCGGACATACATTTGTGGGAGTAAGTGAACCGCGGATTGTATCCGGGCTTGTGCTTGGGGATACGTCGAAAACATTTTTTGATGCAAAGGGAATTCTTGAAATCATTGCAGCACGCGTTCAAGCACCGTTGCGCGTTACTCCATTGCAAAAGATCCCACCATCATTGCTAGGCGATTCGAGCATGCTAGATTCCAACGCATCCGGAACCATCTGGTTTCGGGAAACTGTGGTCGGAGTGTTGGGATTGATTCGTGAAGATGTTGCCCGGGCATTCAAATCTGAACATCAACTCGCTGTGTTTAGTCTCGACGTTGAACGTGTCGCAGCGATTGCAGCGCGGTACGGAGCCTATCTGACGCGTTCCCAGTACCCAGCAGTCAAACGCGACATTTCGTTTGTGGTGGGAAGCGATGTTTCGTATGAAGAAATCTGCGCGACCATTTCGCAAGCCGGAGCTCCAGAATTAGAGAGTCTTGACTTGTTTGATATTTACGAAGGTGGTAAACTATCAGCAGGGATGAGAAGTCTTGCTTTTCATCTCGCCTATCGAGCAGAGGATCGAACACTGACGATGGAGCAGGCGGACACGGTGCATCAACGCATTGTGAACGCATTGCAAAAAAATCATCGAGCCGAAGTGCGGTAGTAGTGAATTAAAAATTCAGCGAGATCGCGAATTGAAAATTCACGCAAGTCGATCATTAAGAGGAGGAAAACATGGTCGAGTTAAAGCGGATTGACCCCGAAGCCGCTGGGAAAATCATTTCCCTGATTGTGGTCGGGTTCGTGGTCATCTTGGGAGTGGTGTACGTATTGTTGGTACTCTTCACATTTTTCTTGACGATTCTTGCGGGCGCATCCATTGATAACGGAGGATTCTTGCTGATGCTCTTGGGAGGAATTGGTACAACATTGTTCTTCGCGATTGTGGGTGCGGTGCTGGGGTTTGTCAAAGGATGGATCGGAGCAGCCCTGTACAACTGGATTTCCCACATGATGGGAGGACTACGATTCGAGATCTCGGGTTCACTGGGTTTGATCGAAGCACAACATGGATCCAACAAGCGTTCTTCTGCCTCCAGTGTGAAACGTACGACAGCAGAGATTCGACCTCCGAAACGTCCATCAGGAAAAATTCGACGAACGACAGTATAGCATTTTCTCTTTATTGAATGTCACCCAGCTCATCGAAAGCGAGGAGGGCGCAAGCATCGGAATACGGTGCAAAACAAATCACAGTCTTAGAAGGACTGGACCCAGTTCGCAAGCGACCGGGAATGTATATTGGGAACACGGCTGAAACAGGGCTGCATCATTTGGTTTGGGAAGTGGTGGATAACTCCATTGACGAAGCAATGGGAGGTTTTTGTAATGAAATTGTCATAACGTTGCGTCCGAATTCTCGTGTGACTGTCGCAGATAATGGTCGCGGAATTCCCGTGGAGCGACATCCGGTCACAAAAAAATCGACATTGGAAACTGTCATGACCACGCTGCATGCGGGTGGAAAATTCGGAAGCAGTGGATACAAAGTCTCCAGCGGATTGCATGGCGTTGGTATATCGGTCGTGAATGCATTGTCCGAATATATGCGCGTCGAAGTAAAACGCGAAGGGAAATTGTGGATGCAAGAATACGTGCGCGGGATTCCAAAGAAAAATGTTCGTGCGATTGGGAATGCAAAGGGAACAGGAACGAGCGTCACCTTTGAGTCCGACTCCAAAATTTTTTCCACCAGAGAATTTGACTGGAATGTGATTTTGAATCACATCCGACAACAAGCCTACCTGACAAAAGGTGTAAAAATTTTATTACTGGATTCTCGCGATCCCGATCACCTGAAAGATTATGCGTTTTTCTTCGAGGGTGGTGTTGCATCATATGTCCGGCATTTGAATCACACCAAAACACCCAAACAAGAAGAAGTGTTTTACGTAGAGAAAGAAGCCGAGAATGTGCATGTAGAAATTGCATTGCAGTATTCCGATGAGTACAAGGAAACGGTGTTTAGCTTTGCCAACAATATTCACACCACGGAAGGTGGAATGCACGAAGTGGGTTTTCGCACAGCGCTCACACGCACGTTAAATAGTTACGCCCGGAAAAATGGAATGCTCAAAGAAAAAGATCCAAATCTCACAGGTGAGGATGTGCGTGAGGGTTTGACCGCCGTGGTTTCTGTGAAATTGCTAGAACCGCAGTTTGAAGGACAGACCAAGTCCAAGCTCGGAAATGTGGAAGCACGATCTGCCGTAGACTCGGTATTCTCGGATTACTTTACGATTTTTTTAGAAGAACATCCACGCGATGCACGTGAGATTTTCGGAAAAGTATTGTTAGCAGCGCAAGCACGCATGGCAGCACGCACCGCACGCGAAAGTGTCTTGCGCAAAGGCGCGCTCGAGGGCATGACCTTGCCCGGAAAATTGGCAGACTGTTCATCGCGCGATCGCGATCGGACGGAATTATTTCTGGTCGAGGGAGATTCTGCGGGTGGCAGTGCAAAATCCGGACGCAATCGAGAATTTCAAGCGATCTTGCCGTTGCGTGGGAAAATTTTAAATGTGGAACGCGCACGTTTAGACAAAATGCTCGCGAACAATGAAATTAAATCCTTGGTCATTGCACTGGGAACCAATGTCGGCGAAA
>CAZOCX010000005.1:0-18438 GCA_964578475.1 uncultured Gammaproteobacteria bacterium
AGACTCGCAAGAGCCTGAACCGCAATTCCCACTTCTCGTGCATAAAAATCTGACAGTTTGCGCATCACTTGATCCAACTTCCCACTTTCCTCTCCCACTGCAAGCATTTGCGACACCATGATGGGAGTTTGATTACTTTCCAAAAAAGCGCGGTTGATGGGACGACCTTCTTTCACATCCATGATCGCGACCTCGGTCAACTTCTTGTACACAACATTCCCAACCAAATCGCCGGTAATTTCGAGTGAAGGAATAATAGGGACACCCGAGGACACTAATGTTGCTAAGCTTCGTGAAAAACGCGATAAGTACACCTTCTGATAAATCGATCCTACCACAGGAATGCGAAGCTTGAATGCGTCAGTCGCATACTTGCCGTTTTCTGTTCGGCGCCAAAACACTAAGCTGATGATGAGAACCAGCAACACAAATAACATCAACCACCAATAATCCACGAACGCATTACTAATCGCAATCAGCGCACGGGTTGCTGCTGGCAACTCTGCTCCACTGTCGATCAGAACACTTACGAGTCGCGGAATCACAAACGTCATCATGACAATCAGAACACCCACCATAGCAAGAACGATAAATGCAGGATAAACTAACGCTCCACGAACTTTGCTTACCAATTCATAATCATTTTCTTTTTGATCTGCAAGGTATTCCAATGTTTGATCCAATTTTCCGGATGTTTCCCCAGCACGAATCATTTGAACAAAAAACGTATCAAAAACCTGCGGGTACCGTCCCAACGTCTGGGACAATTTCGCGCCACCATCCACTTCGTCCGCAATTTCAGAAACAATCACGCGAAACGTTGTATTGTCCGTCTGTTTTACTAAAATCCGCAACGCCCGCACAATCGGAATGTTCGATGCAATCATGGTGGCAAGTTGTCGGGCAAACACCACAATGTCGCGACGCGGAATCCGATTCAAAAACCCAGCAGACGATTGAATCAGAAACGATCGCTTCTTTTCATGCAGCTCAATGAGAATCAATTTCCGTTCATGCAACAAGTTTTCGGCAACTTCTGAAGTCGGAGCCTCCACAACACCGGAATACGTGCGGCCGGTGATATCTTTTGCTTTATACGAAAAAAATGCCATACAGATCGTTAATCAAATGTTCCGTGCGATTGAAGAGCATCAAAACTTTCCGGGGAAACGGAAAAGTTCCTGGCTTCTGCAAGGTCGATATGACCTTCGCGAACAAGAAGAGCGAGATGTTGATCAAATCCAATCATGCCTTCTCCCCGAGAAGTTTCCATCATGGACTGTAGCTGTGGGATGGATCCATGGGCAACCATTTGGCGAACTCCGGAGTTTGCAATTAAAATCTCATGCACCAGTGCACGGCCTCCCTGGACTTTCGGAACTAATGCTTGAATGAGGATCATCGACAACACGCGGGCAAGTTCTTCTCGCCGACGCTCACGATCGGTCATACCTTCCGTCATCAATACATCCAAGACATCCAATGCAGATAAGCGCTCCATAGTTGCGAGTACGGTCTGCCCAGACGCGGCGCGTTCGATCAGCATCGGGAAGGACGACAGTGGCGCACCATCGACAGCGAGGATCGTTGCGGATTCTTTTGCGCTGTCCCGAATCGCGACATCAAAACTTGGAACATCCCGACCCACTTCCTGCTGATCGATGATACTTTTGTTGTCCACAAATAAATGTTCAATCGGCTGCTGGATCACGATCATGTGTTCCTCGCGTTCGCTGTTCCATAAGTCAATAATGGATGCAAATGTTGTGGTCTTGCCATGGCCCGGACGGCTACCAATCACGATCAATCCTCGACTACTCCGCAATGTTTCAATGGTATCTTCCGAAAACCCCAACTTCGAAAGTTGCGGCGAGACTTTCGGAATAAACCGAATACTGATGGCCGGATGACCTTCTTGCGTATAACAGTACACCCGAAACCGCGCATCCCCCCGAAACGTTACACCAGAAATTTTCGATCTCCGAGCTCCATGAATGCGGTCCCCAACCTCCGGAACAAGAAGGCTCTGAACCGCCAGCACTTCTTCATCCGAAAGAACCGTCTCGCGGGAAGGATGATACGTACCATCGACCTGCATCATTGGCGGGTTTCCCACGGTCAACACTAAATCCGAGGCGCCACGTTCATACGTTTCGATCAATAGTCGTTCAAGGGATAGTTGTTCTTGGGTAGTCATGATGCGATTGCCGACTGAATTTTTTGAAGGACTTCGCTCGGAAGAAAATGGGATTTTACAAGATAGTCCGATGCCCCCATCTTCATGCAACGCTCTACATCCTGCGTTTGCGAAAGATTCGAGAGCACGATCACGGGGATCGATGCTGTTGTTTTTTTCGCTTTTAGGACGCGCAACACTTCAAACCCGCTTTTCTTTGGCAGCAGGAGATCGAGTAATACAACATGGGGGCGAAACGATCGTATTTCTTGGATACCTTCGAGTCCGTCATGGGCAACATGGACGAGAAACCCGTCAAGGATCAACTTTTTTTCATACATACCCGCCAAAAATCGATCATCTTCGATTAGTAAAATTTTTTTCTTACGCAACGACATAGATCGGAGTAATTCTAAACCTTTGTCGCGGTCCACAGTTCCTCAATCGTGGTCAGTCCCCGCAGTGCTTTGATAATACCATCTTGCTTCATGGTTATCATCCCTTGCCGGCGTGCCTCGTCGAGCACCTCTCGCGCTTTGAATCCCGAAGCAACGATCGCCTGTAGACGTGTTGTCATCTCGATGACCTCAATAATGCCGACTCGCCCCTTAAATCCGGAATTTTCGCACCGTGCACACCCCTTACCACGTTTGAACACGTGTTTTGTCATCCCACGAATATCCGCGGGAAAACTGTGCTCTGGGATCAATGCGAGCTCTTGTTTGACCTCGGTACGCAAGCCATCAGGGATTTCTGCAGTCGTGATACAATAAGGACAAATGCGTCGCACCAATCGTTGTGCGATCACCACATTCACAGCCGAACTAATCAAAAATGGTTCTACGTGCATATCGACCAGCCGTGGAATGGCACCCAACGCATCATTCGTATGAAGCGTTGACAACACCATGTGACCGGTCAATCCGGCATGAATCGCGAGCTCGGCGGTTTCTTGGTCGCGAATTTCTCCGACCATAATCACATCCGGGTCTTGACGTAAAATAGAACGCAGTCCGCGCGCAAAGGTGAAGCCCACATCTGGATTCACCTGCGACTGGTTCACCCCATTCATGTAATACTCGATCGGATCTTCGAGTGTGACGATATTCACATCTTCCTTATTCAAAATCCGCAACAACGAATACAATGTCGTAGACTTCCCTGACCCCGTCGGTCCTGTAACGAGAAGCATGCCATGACTTTTTTTGGAATTATCCAAAAGAACTTGCAAATTATGGTCCGTAAATCCGAGTTTTTCAAGCTCTAAGACTTCCGATTCCGAGTCTAAAATACGCATCACGACCTTTTCCCGATTCCCTAATAACGGCAGTGTCGACACACGCAAATCCACGTTATGACCATCGACCACAATGCGAAAACGTCCATCCTGCGGGGAGCGGGTCTCATCGATTTTCAAATTTGCAAGCACTTTAATGCGTGCAATAATGGCAAGATGCACTTTGATCGGGAGTAAAATCGACGTATGGAGTTTTCCATCGACGCGATAACGAACGCGTGTTTCTTTATCAAACGGTTCAATATGAATATCCGACGCCTTGCCCTCCACCGCATGCTTCAGCATGACCGACACCATTTTCGAAACCGGTGCATTACGGATGACTTCTTCATCCCCGGTGTTGATTTCTTCGTGTAATGATTCGTCGGATGATGTAATAACATCCTGGTCTGTTTCTGCGCCTTCGAGCGCTTGTTCGACTTCTTCAGAAAGCGAATCGTATTTTTTTAATAATGTTTTTAATCCTTGAGACGAAACAACAAAAAAAATCGGGCGGAGCTGTTCTTGGCGCGCTAAAAATTCGATCCCTTCGAGCGCATGTAAATTGGACGGATCCGCCAAGGCCACGTGCAGTTCTCCATTCGGAAGGCGCTGGAACGCCACTGCCTGGTAAAGAGCAGCAAAATCTTTCGGGATCAAATTAATAACGTCTTTCCCGACCTGCCGCGTCGAGATATCGATATATGGCAAATGAAACGCCGTTGCTTTGGCTTTTGCAAGTGTTTCGGCCGGGATACCGCTTTGACGGCGTTCTAAAAAGGTTAACGCATCGATTCCTTGCTTTGTTGCATCTTGCCGAAGTTTTTCCACGGCAGAAGGAGTCAGCACACCATCCCGTTGCAACTGTGTTAAAACTTGCTCCGCAACAGTTTTCCCGATCATGGAGTGTACGGCTCAAAGGGGTTATCCCGCCCAGAAACCGTTGTTAATTGTATCGGGGATCGGTTTCCTGCTTCGTCAACCGCAACCACACTATAGAAATATTCGATCTCCTGCTCCACATCCGAATCGACATAGTGATCATCATCCGGTTCAACAGAAGCAATCAATAAACCTACGTCTCCGCGAATTTCCGATCGATACAGTTCGTATCCCACCACATCTTCATCTACCGAAGACTCCCACGACACAGCAACGGTTCCTTCATCCGTGTCCTCAACTTCTAAATTCGTAGGTGCTGCTGGGAACTCTTGATCCGTTGGGACGATCGACGCGCGCGCAAATCGCACGGATTCGGTCGCGGCCGTTCCCAACGACACAACCGTATACTGATACTGTTGCCCATCAACCAAATCGACATCCACAAAACTTTCTCCCTTCACACCGCGCGCAATAGCCGTGCCAAGTTCCGGAGAAATCAAGGATCGATAAATCGTAAAGGACTGCACCGTCGCGTCATCCGGCTTTTTCCAGAGTAAAAATACTTTCCCACCAACTTTCATGTCGATCACCTGGAGATCCTGCGGTGGCATGATATCTTCGGAAAGTGTTGAACGGCCCAAAGTTTGGACCGATGGAGCAGAGATGACTGTTCCTTTCAGGAGTACAAACCGCGGGTCGGAAAACACCGACAGTTCCCCACGCGAAAGATTGATCATGGACGGAGTTTTTGTCAACGTATCCGTATCTTCCAAAACCGTTACATCATTTCCGCGACCCAAAAAAACAATGAGTGCGTAACCCGCGATAACGACCAGGATGAAAATAAGAATATTTTGTCGAGAAGCAAGCTTCATATCACTTTAAGACATACGCGGTAAATCGTAAGGAAAAGGAGTCTGATGCGGGAGCATAGGTCAGAGACTCCAGATTAAATAGTGGAACACGGGATTCGAGGATCTCCACAAATGCAGAAAATTTTTCATACGAATCCAACGCTCCCACTGTCGCTTGAACATTGACCTTCGAAAATGCAGAATTCTCGGAAGGTGAGGGCTGCTCGGTATTGGTCGGTCCTTCTGTTTCCGCAGATGTATTTGTATTTTCCAAGGCATCGGAACTTCCAGAAGATTCTTCGGTAATAGTTACGGAGGAAAATACAACACCAGACAACGATGCAACGACATCCAGTTGTTCATACAGTTCCGTGGTATCCAATTCTAGGGCAACAATTCCTGACAGTCGACGTTCTTCTGCGCGTGTTAATGTGGCAAATAATTTTTCCACATCGCGTAAATGGTCGCGTTGGGTTTTCAATCGATCACGTTCACCAAGCTTATCCACAATTTCTACCTCCGATGTGGTGGAAACTTTATCCAAGCCAGGACGGACAAGTACAGACCACCCCATCCACAGAATGAAAACAATGGAAAGGACTGAAAAGGGCCAGAAGAATCGGCGTATCACATCCTGAACAGATTCCAATATGTTATTCGCTTGCATACGTTTTGGAAATCAACAATGGATCGAACTTGAGTTTGAGTGTAAATTGAATCCCAGAAACTTCAGTTGTTTCCTCGCCTTCTGTCTCTTGGGTATTATCTCCTTCTGGATTTCCCACTGAAGAAATGGATACACTGTCGACAAGGTCTTCACGCTCCAGAACACGCACTTGTTCGATCATATTCGAAAAATCCTTCGCAATACCGGTCAACGTCACTGTTCCTACAGGGTCCGCTGTAACCGACTGCCAGTAGACCCCCGGAAGAATGGTCTCCTCGAGAAGCGACAAAAATTCTGACCAATAATGTTCCCCATCCAAAGCAGATTTCACGGCAATCGTCTGGGACGACAGTTCCTTTTCACGTTCTGCAATGGGTGACAGCGCTGTGATCTCTTGCTGCAATCCTGCAATTTCGGAACTCACATCTTCGACAGTTTGTTGAGAACGAAACTGCAGAAACAGCACAACGCCCCAAGAAATTGCGACCACAAAGACTGCAACACCCACAACAGAGAGCAGTCGCGCAAGAGGATTCCGTGCTCCCCCATCCTTTTCGGTTTCAGGAACCAAGTTCATGGATAATCCGCCCCCAGAAACCGGCGATCCACTGGACCAACGCGAGGATGAGAATGCGACCTCATGAGAATCCGGGGTGGGTGTTTTTAAAGGATTCTCTGTTCGCGGAGAAGTAAATGCCTCATCATGGAGTCTTTCCGACTTCGGGGAGGCGGCAACAGTTGATTGTGGTGGCATCATTTTTTCTAACGTTGCGCGCCGTTCTTCGAGGGTCTTTGCAGTCGAGGATGTTGGAGCAATCTGCTTCACGTTCGATGCATCGTGGGATGTTGGATGGATCTCCTGCTCATGCACAACACGCGCTGAACCGTTGGAGTTGCCTTTCAAAAAATTAAACCACGATGTCGACGATCCGTGAGGCGCACCATTCGTCGGCTTTGATAGTTCGAAAGAGTGTTCACGTGAAGAACGCGACGATCGATCTGACTTTCGGTCTCCAATGAGATTGATTCCTCCCATAGTTCTATGAAACAATTTCTCGCATCGCAAGTCCAATGGCGATCGCAAAGCGTGGACCAATTTCCTGCAATACAGGTTTTAAATCTACCGGATACACCACGCGCGCCCACGGGTCTCCCACAAACACTTTGAGGTCAAGCGCCTTCGCAATAAATTCCGTTAAGCCGGGGACATACGCTGTACCGCCCGACAGAACAATTTTTTCAATCGGGCGTTGGTCTTGATTCTGATACAGATTAATAATATAACGAATTTCATTTATAATCGAGTGCATCACAAATTCCAACGACTTCGGAATACCTGCGCTCGATAACTCTTGCGACGGTTGGACCAATCCAAAATCACGCTTGAATTGCTCTGCGCGTTTCACATCAATCCCAAGACTTTTTTGAATGGCATGGGTCATGGTACCTCCACCAACATCAATCGAGCGATTCAGGATCGGCACCTTATCTACAATCACGGTAATATCCGTCGAGATGGCTCCCATGTCCACAATGATCACCGGCGCACGGTCGTTCCCGACCAGAGAACGTTCTAATGCAAACGATTCGGTTTCCAGGCTCAAGAGTTCCAATCCAGCGTTTCGTGTGATGTTGATATACCGTTGTACCAATGTTTTTGGAGCTGCTGTTAACAACACATTGATACTCGGATGCGCTGTGTCCGCCGCAGGAGGAATAGTAGGGGTATCGGATGTCGGTGCCGCGGATGTCTTCGACGGCGGGGAGGATTCCAATACCTTCCAATCCAGAATCATTTCCGAAAGTGGCATGGGGACGAATTTTTTTGCTTCCCAACGTACAGCTGACACTAATTCTTTTTTGGACATTTGCGGCAAGCTCAAGACAGAAGAAAACACAGCAAAGCTCGGGAGCGCGGAAACACAACGCGTTGCTGAAACAGCTGCGGCCCCAAGTATTTTTTTGAGTGAGGCAGAGATGGCGCGTTGTGCATCTTCTCGATCACTCTTAATCATGTCAGTCTCAATCTCCATGTATCCATACGTCGAAAGTCGCGGCCGATTTTTTTCATTTTTCAGCTCGACAACTTTAATACTCGACGACCCAATGTCGACGCCGAGGTATGTGTGGTTGGTGCGAGAAAAAAGTCCCATATATTATCGCGCGACGTCTGTTACCGTCGGAATCGCTTGTGCAAAATCTTTGAGGCTTTCGGGTGTGTTGAGAAAGAATCGTCCATCGAGGGTAAAATTTTCTGCCGGGACATCATTGCCTCCGATTTCTACCACCATGCGTTGAAGTTCAAATGATTTTGCCATGACCATTCCTGTTAATTCCATTGGTACATCCGTACCGCCTACCGTGCCAGTTCTAAATACTCCAGATCCCGGAACTCCCGAACCCAACACAACGAATACCCCTTGCACATCTGTAACGCTTGGATCAACGATCACGTTGCCGAAAACTACCCACACCACGGATGCAATTTGCTCGGGTCGTGTCACAAATGACGACTCATACGTGATATTCCCATTGATCCGAAGATCTCCATCGACAACGATCACCATGGTTCCGCGTGCATCAGTAGTCGAATTTTTAAATTCGACACCATTCGATCGGACTTCGACATCTGTACCTTCATGCACCGATACACGATCACCCGATGCCGTCATCGGAATCGTCCCCTGAAAGGAATGCTGTTGGGGTTGATCAATTAGCTCTCCAAACGTGTTGTAATCCTTATTTGATTCTGTTTTCACTGGCGTCACCCATTCGTTCCATTCGGGAAGTGCACCCAAGACATTGCGGAATCCATTCGCTGACTGCGGGAAACTCAACACCGTAGAGTTCGGAAGCAAACCATTGGCAAGTTCGCTTGTCACATTCAAAATCGAACCCGAAGATTGAATGAGATATTGCGACGTATAAAACGTATCTGACGGTCGATCGCGCGCGGACCCTACGCGCACGCGAGAATAAATGTCGCCGCCCTCAGTCGCATAAAATGGTAACGATAAATCCACCTCGGCATCAGAAAAATCCAACCATCCAAGCCCTACAGAGGGATCATACGCCCCACCAGGAATGGTTCCTCCTCCGGACCACGCATAGCCGGAAATTGTCGTATCAACGAGATTGATCACTACATCCTGCGCCCAACCATCAAATCGTACCCAACCCCAGTCATCGAATCCGTGCGCAAGACCTTCGTCTTTTAACCGTAAAATACGTGCCCAGCCAGTCACTTCTCCAGTTACCGTATCGGCTTTTGCAATAAAGCTTCCGCTTTGATATGGCGCGGCAGGCGGAGTTCCTGCGTCAGAACGATCAAATGTCATCCAGCCAATGGCGTTCTGGCCTGGTAGTCCACCACCGGAAGATTCACCAATCCAAATGTCCCCACTCAACACGCCTGTGCGAAGATTGATGGTCATGGCATAATCCACGGTTCCGCACGTGCCTTGGTTCTCACAACTCATACTCGCCCACCCTACTCCATCATCTGGTGTACCATCATCTGTAGAGCTTCCGAACCATGCCCATCCAGAAAAGTCACTTGTGTTCGCTGCTGCGACGGTCGTTGCAAGCCCAATACCTAGTACGCAAAGAAGAATGATGAATGCCTTACGATTCCGAAACCTCTCCAATACATTCCGCATGAACAAACTACCTCAAACAATGATAATAAATTATAACACATTTTCAAAGCATGCATGCCTGACCCGTTGTGTATAACACCCGTTGATAATCGACAAAGTATGCTACACTAAAAATTGACTTAACCCGAAAGGGGGTGACAATTCATGTGTATGGGAATGACGCATTGCGGTCCACACGGGCGCGGGACCGGAATGCTGGGGGGATTGGTGCTGATTGCTGTCGGTGTTTTATGGTGGCTGACAAATACGGATGTCGTGGATGGAAAATTCTGGGATTGGTTGCTTCCTCTTCTCGTGATCCTTTGCGGGTTGGCGTGTTTAGCAATGCCGATGTGTGGATGCGCGAAGTGTAAAGCATGGAAAGAAGGTGGAGGGTGTAAAGATGGATCTTGTGGCCATGAGCACGGGGGAGAACACCACGAATAAACCCGACCCCCGTAATAAATTGTGTACATTTCTAAAACCCGCCATTCAGCCTAGAGGCGGGTTTTAGATGTTGTCTTTTTTCGACCATCGACCTATTTACTTCACGGTTACGCTCTGCGATACCCCAAACGAGAGAATACTTGGAACGTCGACCGACTGAACAAGCGGTGCATCTGCAATAAAGGTCCCTTTGTTTGAACTACGGAGAGCATACGTAATTGTGGGATATTTCTCCGAGGCGTAGAAGCTGACGCGCGCGCCGGTTTGGGCGTAGGGCAAACTTCGGATTTCATGGACTTGTTCTTCTGTATTGAAGAACAAGTATGGTGATGCTAATCGGAAGCCAGCAGGAATCACATCGGTGATTTGATAGGCGCCTTCTGGCGCATCCGCGGCAAACGATGCTGTTAATGTCACGTTGATAAGCTCACCGTCCGTGACAGTCTCGCGTTCGTACTTGCGTGTAATAGATACACGCGCATCATTTTGCGGTAAGGATGTATCGGTTGCTTGATACGTCATTACCACATCTGCTGCTCCGTCCATATGTGTAACGACAAATGCTTGCATTGTTTCGGGTGTAAGAATCACCTTCTCCGATGATCCACGTTCTAACTTCGCGATCCGTTCGGCTCCCGCATGTTGATACGTAATCACCACTGGCGAGGATGGAACAGTACGTAAGCGTTGCTCCAAATAATTCACACGCTGAAGCGCGAGCTCCACATCTTCGACAGAATTTTTTTCGGTATATGTATAGAATGCATCTGCGCGTTCATCTTGTAAGTTAGCCGCAACCATGGCTGCAACCAATGTGTTCTGGATGCGTTCATCGGTGGTCTCTCCGAGGTTCATCACCATCATGGAATCGAATGTTTCCGCATGGTTTGTCACAAGTGTATTGAACAATTCGCGCGATGTCTCCTGATCTCCCAATGTGGAAAGTGCGAGCGCCAGATACAACCGATCCACATCCGTGATCTTGTCGGATTGTAGCATCTCCGAAATTTCATAGTGCACGGGTTTTCCAAGTGCAGCTAATCCATACAAACTTTGTGCATGCCGTAGTGTTGTTTGGGAGGAATCGTAGAGAATCGTGCTGAAGTATTCTGCCATGTCATCTTGCAAGAACATTTCCGAAGCATCGCTTGCAGCAACATTCGCGCTTAAGAGCAGATCGCTGTCCGAGTACGGGAATAACATCAGTGCGCCAACTCCGGGGTATTGATACACTCCTGCATCGAATTCTTCTTCGACACGATAGGCATTAAAGTATTCGTTCAACAACTTGATGCTCAAAGACCGCGCAACTTTCTCATCCAAGCGATCCCCCCATGTGTAGGAAGTCGAAACTAAACTCTGGTAATACTCTCCCACGTGCTGATCTAAGAATAGTAATTCCACAGGCTCGGTTGTCTCGACGTTCGGTTTCCATCCATCGGTGAGTCGTGTGCGTTCGACCTTCGGAACTGCAAACGCATGAGACGTGACATGCATGGTGCGTTCTAATCCATCGTGCAATTCGCCAGATGTTGCTTCGACCGTCAGCGTATGCGTACCAACCGAAAGCGTCGGGAGTGCGAAATCGATGATATCGAAACCTGTCACATCAAAGGATTCACCTTCGATCCCTAAACTTTCGGATTTCATGGTGATCCGAACTGGTGCATCATCGGAAAGTTTTGTTCCAAACGTTCGAATTTTCACCACCGGATGATCGGCCTGAAGATACGTATCACTCATCACTATGTCGACCACCATTGATCGGGTAACACGAACATATCCTTCACCATTTCCTGCGTAATAATCTTCTCCGATCGCATGCGATGTCAAACGCCAGGACGTTAAGTTATCTGGCAATGTAAAGGTGACAAGCGCCTTTCCACTGTCATCGGTTTCAATGGTTTCAAACAACGCTGCATCGACTAAGTTGCGCCGCATACCCCCTCCACCTCCGCGATCACCCGTGAATTGTGACACGGGATATTTGTGCGATCCGCGTTCTTGATAAATACCGGATGCAACCGAGCGGTACAGTTCCTTGTTGAAATCTACGGTTGTTCCCTCGATCGCATAAATGGCTTCGTCAATCAAATTCAAATTCACCACGGCTTTTCGACCGTTTCCATTCGGATCGGTCACTGCAACATTCAGCTTCACGTTGTCTCCGGGTTCGTAGGTTTCTTGATCGGGTGTCACGTTCACGGATAATTCGCGATCCCCACGACGGAATGACACAGAGAGTGCAGCACCATATCCCATGAATTGACTGGGCGTCGAAAGATAGCTCCGGCCATCGAACAACACACCTTGCACAATCAGATTCGGAAGATGTTCTTCCTGGAATGTGAATTGGTAACGGTTTTCTATAGAACGATTTACGTCGCGGATGCCTTCGCGTGCGCCGAAGAACAAGAATCGATCTTTCTCCTCTGGCTCAATGCGTTCACTCCCACGATACATGCTGATGTCCACAGGTTCTCCGATCGAAAATTCTGGTCGAGATTCTTCCTCTTTGCCGTTAACGAGCACGCTATACTGATCATAGCTCCAATAATTCTCTAGGCCAGATCCTGGGGAGACCGATTCGTTTGCCTGGGCCTTTCGATTCTTCGCGTCACGGGATGTCAATTCCACGCCGTACCAGGAACCTTCTTCCATCTCAAACGTCACCTCGAATGTTCCATTATTTTTCGTACGTCGATCTTCGGACATCACGGATTTCTCGTGATTGATGTAGTTATAGATCGGAATGTTTTTCTTCTGAACAAAATCATACCGCGTGCCTGCATCCTCGCGGGTGTACCATCTCCGTGTCACTTCCACATGGACCGTGTCATCTCCAATCGGGTCTCCAATGGGTTCCTCGTAAAATTCGTAGTTACCGGCATTGAATCCATCCAAATCTAATGTATGTAGTGTGCCCGAAATTTTTGCAACGTCTCCCGTGACTTCCGATTCGGTCTGAATCAACTTCATCGAAGGAAACGTCTGGATCGCCGCTTCCCCAAAGATTTCACCTTCTTGAGAACGCGAGCTCACGACTGTTGTTGTATCAACAGATGCGGAACCATAGGGATTCTCCACTGTTTTGGTGAAGGTCGCTTTTCCAAATCCATCCGTGGTAATGGATCCGCTTTGCAACCCATTGATGGTTAACGGTTCTTGCGCAATCGGTGTTCCTTCAAACATCGAGGCTGTAATGTCATACGTGACCGATTCCCCATGCACTTGTCCTAAGACGGACGGTTTCACGTCAACGTGATACAGAGGCTTTTCATATTCGCGTACTTCTACTTCTTGTTCCACAACAACCTGCGAGTCCATCACGATCGCAAGCATTCCGCGTGCACCGGAAAGTTTCATCTCACCCTCAAAGGAACCAAACTCTCCGACATTCACGCGTTGTTCGTGAATCAATCCTTTTCCACGTCCGGAAGCAGCATCATAGAACTGGATGACGGCTTCGGAAATTGTTGTTCCATCACGAGGATCAACCACACCAAAGAAGTGGACCGTATCATTACTCGCATAAAACGGTTTGTCGAGATACAGGTAGGACCACACACCATTCACGCAGGAAGTAGAACTGTACTCGAACATGGAATAACTAAATGGCGAATTTTGTTGTTGCGTGCAACCCTGGGGTCCGCTCGAGAAAAAATAGTCTCCCCTGTCGGACAGCGGCACATATAATCGGCTTCCACCGTTATCGAGTGTTAGTGTGGTAGACGTTGCATTCGAATCCAAGAATGTAGTGGGTGTGGGGATTCTCAACAGCCCCTCGCTATCGGTTTCACCAAGCAATGCACCATCCGATGTTGTGACGTTCACATTCGAAAGTGGATTCGAAGTTAACGATTCATTGGTCCATACCACGGTGTCGGTCTGCGAAGTAGTGACATAGGCGGTTAAATTCGTGACCTGCAATAATGCTACATTTTGCTTGAGGTTAGGCGCATTCAATGTCACGAGATAATACCCCACAGGCATTCGGTCCGGGAATTCAATGTATTTTTGATAATTGATATCTTTCAGAGGTAAATTCTCTTTGAACACAGAACTCATGCCTTCGGAAGGATAGGTCCAGCGCTGTCGTGCGTCGCTTGCCCACCATGGAATCGCGGTGTATGCGTCAAACGCCGTCTCAAACGATTCCACATCGTTGAATGCGAACACTTCGGTAGCTACTTCTGTCGCATCCGACCACCAGTAATCGAGCATCAATGTGGGCTGATCGTGTTCGGACGATTCTGTGACTTTAGATGTTAAACGTAATGGCTCTTCCTGCGGGGAGTATGGCTCATTGCCTGTTTCAAATCCAAACACCACATCTTCTGCGAGTTGTTCTCCGGTTGCTGGAAGTGTGACATCCTGATCGATGACGACTTGATAGTACGTGGATTTGGAAAGAGGTTGGTTCGGAACAAACACCAACGTATTGCGATGCGTTTCAAATCTTCCGGGAACTTCCGGTGTGATGTGAAATGCTTCCTCGGCGCCGGAAAATCCCACGTGACTAAACGTGATTTCAATTCCTGTATCCTGCGGAACATACGTGCCCCTGTCGCGTGGGTGCGTTGCCGTAACTTGAAAAACTTCTTGCACTTGATAGGTCCATGTGTACTCGTGCGGCTGAATTCCTTGTGCGGTTGTGTATTCTACACGCAACGATGCTGCGAGAGTTGTGTCGGCTAAGAAGGATTGCTCCGGCGTAATCGAGAAAATGGTTTCCAACGGCGCTGCGCTAACTTCTGTTCCCAAAAACGTGACCACACGTTCGGAGAAACTTGTTTTCGTATTGCTCACACGTTTGACCACGGTGAATGGAACATTCGGTTCAAACCGAAGTGCTTGCTTCACGTCTTCTTCAGAAATATCAACCGTGGTATGTAATTCAAAGGATGTCCCCGGATCAATGCCGGTTTCGTCTTTTTGTAATGGAGACAACACAAATGCTGCCTCAACGTTTTCGGGCAATGCGTGTCCTGTAATCGCGACTTGCTCGTGGAGGGTATCTTCTATTGTTCCGGTTGGACTTCCACCACCCCAATAATTCACCACAGTCACAGCAACGGCAGCGACGACGAGCGCTCCCGATGCAACCGTAATCCACGGAGAGCGGATCACGTCTCTCCAACTGACGATCACTCGTTGATGCGAGGATTCCATAGATGATGCGTTAAATGCCGTCCCCCGAAGTTCGGATAACAGTTGATTCTTAAACTTGGGTTCGGACATATGCGGATGAAATGCAGAGGCGGAAAGCACCTCTGACACCCGTTTATACGTGGCATCATCTGGTTTATTACGACGGAAGAATCGTTGAATGAAGCGCATCATACAGCAGTTTTCAATGAAAGTTCGCGCAATTTTTCTAATCCTCGGTGCACGAGCACACCGACGTTGTTTGCAGAAAGGTTAAGGATTTCAGAAATTTGTTGATTCGAGCATTCGGAAAAATACTTGAGTTGAATCACCTGCTGATACCTTTCTGGAAGTTTGGTGACTAGCTGATGCACGGCAGTTTTCTGTTCGGTGGATAATTGAAGTTCGTGTGGATTTTCTGCCTGATCTTTCACGTCAAACACTTCCTCCAAATCCGCATGCGAAACATGAGCGGCATTTTTCGTACTGCGAAAATAATCAATCAGCGTATTCGTGCTAATGCGATAAATCCACGTGCGGAAACTTGCTTTTGTCGGATCAAAATTGTTCAAGTGCAAAAAGACCTTGCGAAAAATATCCGACACAAGATCCTCGGTCGTTTCTTTGTGGCCAACTCGCTTCATAACAAAGGCGTAAATGGGATCAAGGTAGGCGCTGTACAGTTCGGTGAAGGCTTGCTCTTGCGTCCGCGCACGAACCGCGAGTTCATCGTGATTCGAAGAATTCTCCATGCAGGGATAGTATCCGTGAATAATAAATGCTTAGCGCCCATTCTTCTATCTACAGTATACGAAGATAGTATAGCGGATATTACATGTTTTACGATCTCCGCCCTTGTACGAGGACGGAGCCACATTAATTCGTTTTATTTTTCGCTTTCTAGGCGGGCCTTTAACAAAAAGATTGTTTCTGTCCGGAGTTTTGCCCGAGCCCAATCTTTCTGTGACTCGCTCATCAAATCTCCTAAGCCGTCCAGAATGTTACGGTTGTTCATTTTTTCCAACTGCTCGACACATTTCTGAACCATTTTCGGAAATGACATACCAGCACGGGTCTCAACAATTTCCTTATTGATCGGGAAACGACGCTCCAAGAAAAACCAAACATCATAAATATCCCGGCTGGTTTTCCCGATTCGTTCATGCATCGCCATCAACTTGTGAGCAAACATGTCCTCTTTCACCATCACCAGCATGGAAACTCCCAAATACGTCTTCAATTCATAGCGCGATCCGAACGATCGACGGTTAATCTCAATCTTCATCCTGCGCGCTTTGTCTTCATACGAAAGCACAAACAATAAGTTAAACCGCTTCCGTTCCATTTCCTTGATGGAGCCGTATTTTTTAACAATCTGCTCGATACGATCAAAAACATTGTCCTCTTGATCTCCATCGAGTAAATCAAAATCTAAGTCAACTGAAAAACGACTAAGCTCGTAGAACATAAAAGCGGCTGTCCCGCCCTTAAATCCCAAAAATGGTGCGATTGTAGTATCGGAATAGATGTCTTTGAGAATTTGGAACAGAATATTTTTGTGAACCGCAGTATCAAAAGTAGTTGTGGTCATATTTTATTTAGTAGATTTATTGTGCTCGAAAAATGCGTTCACTTTTTTTGTCATTCGTTTGTTTTGATAAATCGGCAAAATCTCAAAAACCTTATCCCAGTTCAAAGAATTTAAATTGTCGAAATGATAATCCTTGTGAATGTAGATCGTGTCCAAAAAAGCACGCTCCGGACTGGCGATAGAAGTTTCTCTCCGATGTTCGACACCGGCAGAATTCGTTAAAATGAAATTTTTGATTTTTTTATAAGAATATATCTGTCTATCAATGATGATCTCTCGCGTCTGATAGGACGCAATTGTAATTTTTTTATAGAACTGAAAATTCATACCAGCTTGAGTCAAGACCGTCTCAAAGCTCACATACGACGGAGTTAAAATTCTGGTGGCTAATTCTAATTTGTCGTACTTTTTATCCCTAACATAGATGCCTCTGCGGATGCGATATAATTTGCCAGTTTTTACATAGTAATTAACCGCCGCAATCGTGGCTTTTTTGTCGTTATCTCCCCAAATCAAAGAAATATCTTTAAAAGTAAAGACCGTTTTATTTGATCGCAATATCTCGGAAATGGGCCTTTTTTCGTACTTCATGCTCCAAAGGTTAGAATAATTATAACCTTTAGCTCTTATTGTATGCTACAATGCAGATAAACGCAAGAGCTTGGGATCATAAGTGGAGCCCCACGGCCTTACGGCCGTGGCACCTCTCCACACCTCGCATTCATCCACGGGTTTACACCCGTGGCTTTCTGCGAAGGAGGGTAAAGGTACATATATGATAGGGTTGCGATGTGGTACGGGATTGAATCCCGTACGAGGTTGAACCTATCGGATAGGTTCAACCGGTAACGGTAACCCCGCAGGCAGAGTGACTCCTTAACAGCCCTGCTATAAAAATAATCATAGATCTTAAGATCGAGTCTTTTCCATTATCCTCTCTATCCTTGCTATTCCAATTCAATCCAGTCCATTTCATCTCCAGCATCCAAGAATGCGCTTTTATGATCTTTCGTATCAAAAACATAAAAGAGGTTCGTATTGTCATGAGAAACGGTAAGGAGTATGTGACGATTATCAGAAAGCCATTGAACCGCATCAAGGTGGTCACTAAAAAACGAAGTAGTTTCTTTCAGAATGAGTTTCTCTCCATCATTAGACGAACGAGAGAGGGTATAGGTTCTAAAAAAGGGGTTGGAATTTGTTTCCGCGATCAGTTTTGTTTTACGATCTGGGGCGACAAGTGTGCCTGAAAGCTGACATATCAGATTGTCACAAAATTCCTTTAACTTTTCCGACGCCGGGGGCTCACTGGCAATTGACGACGAGACCGACTTCACAACTTTTGGTTCACGCTCTCCATCTTCATTTAGATCTATGGAAAGGTATGCCGTGAATACGTGCGTCTCATCCTTTTTTATATTCACCAATACAACGTTATCATTTTTGTCAAATGATATATTCTCAATGACTCCTTCATCAGGGACAAAAACATCTCGAATGCCGTTTTGAGAAGCGAGAAAGAGCGCGCGCGTTGTTGCAATAAGAAGTTCATGCGGAGAAAGTTGGAGAAAAGGCACACCCACAAGAGGTGCTGAATTGGAAAGGAAAGGGGTTATTTCCCTTTTTTCTTTGGGTGAACCAAATACTTGAATATTTTCTTTTGTTGCAATAAAAAAGAGAAATTGATCGAGCTGGAGTTCGCTTACATCCGTCGATGTTTCTTGAGAAAGATCAAGCTCATTCGTTTTTACAAAAAATA
>CAZOCX010000006.1:0-17852 GCA_964578475.1 uncultured Gammaproteobacteria bacterium
CATTCGTTAAATACGGAACTCCATTCCATGTAACACCACGGTGCAGATGCCATCCTGGCTGACGTTCGTTCCCATTTTCGATTTTCCGCCACATTTCTTTATCTGGTTCGTGGAAACTTGTTGTTCGGACACGAGAATCGCAGGCAGCGATGTCCTGGGCCTTTTGGAAATCCTCTTCCGTCTGACACACGATATCGATATTACTATCTTCGTACAGATAGCGCTTTTCGGTTTTAATCAACACGTACGAAATACAAGAACGCGTAAGCGTTTCCACTAATTTCCGAAGTTCAGAAACAAACTGCTGATGGGCTTTCGGATTGGGAAAAATCACACAATCCACGTGATTTTCTACGGCCTTCCGAATATCGAAATACTGCACAACCTCTCCACGAAGAGATTGCTCAAACGCATTCCATAATGCGTGATCCTTAGGACGAAGTTGAACGGGTGACGCGTTCATAAAGTTGAAGTGTTTGATCGGTAATGACATCCCAATGATAGTCCTTCTCAATCGTTTCCCGAGCATTACGGGACAACCGTTCCCGCATCTCGGGATCGTGAAGAAGCTCCGCTAATACTTTTGAAAGCGCAACCGCATTGTTCGGAGGTACGATGCGACCATTCACACCATCCTGAACAATTTCGGGAATCGATCCAATGGCCGTAGTGACAACGGTTTTTTCCGATGCCATCGCCTCAACTAACGTCAATGGTTGTTCAGGAATGCAGCCGGTTGTTCGAAACGGAAAAACACAAACGTCCGCTGCTTGAAGAACCGTTGGCATTTGGGGATTGCGACCAACCTTCAATGTAATCTGCTGTCGCGCCGGTGATTGTTCCACACGTTTCAACGTGCATTGAAGATCCACATCTTCCAATAAAAACATCACGAGTCGAAGACGAGGGTGTGTGGGAGCGAGGAGCTCACACGCTTGAATGATCGTATCCATTCCACGCACCATCACCGCGCGTCCGTAAAAGAGCACGACCGAATCCGTCGGTGCATATCCTAATACAGCGCGCGCTTCATCGTGCGCAGAAAGCGATTTTTGATAAGCATGAATATCTGCGCCAGAGGGAATAAACGTTACCGGAGCGCGGTCGCGATATTGGTGTTCTAGCGCACGGTTCGGAACAATAACAGCACGAATGTTCGGATGCTTCCAAAAACGATGATACCCCAATATTCGCATAAAAAACCCGAGTGCATCATCAATATCTGCGATATACGCATGATCATGTTTCCAGTCCGACCAGGACAAATAGGAAAGCTCGTGAAGAAAATCCGTTGGTTGGCTGTGGATATTGAGAATCAATGGTCGGGATGCGATGCGAGCAAAACGTTTCGCGAACAAACTCATACTCATTCCTCCGTGCAATTCGATCACATCTACTCCCTTCGACTCTAAGATCTGCATCACCTTCTTCGGCTTGAGATATAACGCGTTCTGTGATCCAGAAATTTCCGTGATGGATAAGTGTTGAAGCTCGGCCCTCTCCCCGTTCCATTCCACCCGATTCGTCACCAGATGCACAACATGCCCGCGTGCCACAAGCCGCCGTGACACTTCAAGTAAATGTCGCGATTTCCCGGTCACGGGATCAAATTTTTTCAAGATCATCCCAATCTTCATCGTGAATTTTTTCCGTTATTGTTCATTGCTTCTGCATAACGGGAAACAACCGTCTCCCACGAATAGTGCTCTTTTGTGTACTCTCGTGCACGCGCACCCAGTTCCATTCGCACGTCCGGACGTCCGATCAATTCAGAAAGCGTTGCGATCCACGCGGAAGCGTCTCGCGGAGGCATAAGCAACCCGTTTTGTTGATGGCGGATCGCTTCCGGGATACCTTCGAGATCGGAAGCTACAACGGGCATCCCAGAAAGTGCAGCCTCTCCTGCAACGATCCCAAACCCTTCCACATCCTGTTCTACCGGGATATTCGGCATCACAAACACATCACAATTTGCAAACAATATCCGCAAACATTCATCGGAAACAGGACCGAGCAATAGCACACGTGAAGAGAGTCGATGGCGGTGGATGGCTCGGCACACGTCTTCTGGCTCTTGGTCTCCGGAACGCCAATTTACAGCACCGGCAATCAACAACATCGTAGAAGATGGAAGCTCTGGCATAACAGATTCGATAAACCATGAAATTCCTTTGCGCTTCACTAAACGACCAACGGTTAATAAGTATAGAGAATCCGGTGCAAAAGGCGGATACAACTTCTGAAGTTCATCTCGCGTTGATACTTCCCCTTCGGGAAGCGAGATTCCCAACGGGATGGCTATGATGTGTTGAAGACTATGTTGTTCTGCTAAAGATTTTGTATGTTCACTATTGGAAAATAATGCATCGTACGTTGGGAGCGTCCGTATCATGGTCATGTAAATGCGATAAATCCAACCTAACACGGTCTTGGAATCTTCAAATGTAAAATCCAATCCATGGATGGTAATAAAAACTTTTTTTCTTAAGACCAGTTTCCCGATCCATCCAAAAATCCCGAGCACCAAATCCGAAAGATGAATCGCGTCATATTTCCATCCTCGCACCAACAAGTAAAGAATCACATATGGCACAAACCACACCAAATGTGCTTGATGAGACATCCGCATCGCAAGGATTGTCTTGGGTTCCGGAAACGCGTTCGTTAAATGGTACGAAAGGGACTCCATCCCTCCTTTGGAGGGCGGATACTTTCGTGTAATAAACAAAATGTTCATCTTGTGTCGGAAGTAATCTGTTTCTCGTTGGGACGATCAAACTCCATCTTCCGTAATCGATACACGGCTTCCTCGGAAAGTCGACGCGACCATCCAATAGCCGAAGCCACCAATCCCATCAACCCCACCTGAAATCCTACAATAATTAAAACCGCTGATAATACCAGAGATTGAACATGGCCTTGGCCTCCCTCTGTCCAGTAGAAAAACAAGAACCGTGCGACTCCGATCAGACCCACAAATGCGATTCCCCCACCCATGAGTCCGAAAAATCGGAGGGGCTTAAATAAAATGATATTCCGTAAAATAATCGATCCTGCATTCCAGAGGAAATGCGGAATATTCGGAATCAAGCGCGATTTCCGAACAACTTTTCGCGCTTTGATGGGCACCTCGACAATGGCAATACGTTGGTCTGCGGCCGAAATCAATGTGGTATGCGTATACGTATGATTGGAAAATACGTGAATCCGCATTGCGGCTTCTCGGCTATATGCACGAAACCCGGTTGATACATCGACCGGCGGCAACTTGGCCATGCGCGTCGTGATAAAACTTCCGATGCGATTCAAAATCCGATTCCAAAACGGCATCGTGGAGAGTTCTTCCACTTTACGCGATCCAATCACCAACTCCGCTTGTTGTTCCAGAATCGGAGCAATGAGTTCTGGAATTTTTGACTGGTCATAATGATTATCCGCATCCGTGTTAACAATAATGTCAGCTCCGCGACGTAATGCTTCATTCAATAAATCACGGAAGGTCACGGCCAACCCTTTGTTCTTCGGATGACGCAACACATCATCGGCTCCGGAAGCCCTAGCAACATCGGATGTCCCGTCGCTGGAACCGTCATCGTACACCAACACTTCGACGCGATCGATGTGCGGGATCATGCGCGGAATTTCGCGGATCACATCTCCGATGGTTGCTGCTTCGTTATATGCAGGAATCGTGACAAGAAGTTTCATAATGTTAGAGGCGCTCGCGGCCAATACTCTGATAACTATATCCTAATGCGTGCATTTTGAGTGGATCAAGCAGATTCCGACCATCTACCATTACTTTACTCTTTAAGGTTGTCCCAATAGTTCCCCAGTCTAACTCTGCAAATTCCGGCCACTCTGTTGCGATAATCACCGCATCACAACCAGAAACACATGAAACAGCGTCTTCGAAATACTTCACTTGCCCGTTCAACACGGCTTTGGCATTTTCTGTTGCAACCGGATCATAGGTGTGCACTAATGCTCCCCGTTCCGTAAGATCCCGAATCATATCAATACTCGCGGATTCGCGGATATCATCGGTATTGCTTTTGAATGCTAAACCCAACACAGCGATCGTCTTGCCATTCAGGTCCGGAAGATCCCGCATTAATTTTCGGGCTACGCGCAACCGCTGATCATTATTCACATCAATTACCGCACGCAGCAACTTGAAATCATACCCATTCAAACCAGCGATTTGCCGCAAAGCACGAACGTCTTTGGGAAAACAACTTCCACCATAGCCTAACCCAGCACGCAAAAACTTTGAACCAATGCGAGTGTCCAAACCAATTCCCTCTGCAACTTTTTCGACATTTGCTCCGACTTTTTCACACAAGTTTGCAATTTCATTGATAAACGAAATCTTCGTCGCCAAAAACGCATTCGCCGCATATTTGATCATTTCCGAACTTTCGATATTTGTCATCACGACGTGCTCTGCGTGTAAGGGCTCAAACACGGCTTTCATGACTTCCTCTGCGCGCGGACTTTCCGCGCCGATCACAACGCGATCCGGTTCCATGAAATCGACAATGGCTGTTCCTTCGCGTAAAAATTCGGGACAGGACACCACGTCAAATAAGGAGGGCTGTAATGTCTTTTCCAAAATGCGGTGTACTTCGCGTGCTGTTCCAACCGGCACCGTGCTCTTATTCACAACAACAGTATAAGACCGAATCAATCCGGCAATGTCTTTTGCGGCTTTACGCACATAACGCAAATCTGCTCGGCCATCCGGAAGTGGCGGAGTTCCCACGGCAATAAACACCACTTGCGCATCTGGAACAGCCTCCGCAAGATTAGTGGTAAATTTCAAACGCTGATTTTGGACATTTTTGGTCACAAGCTCCGAAAGACCGGGCTCATGAAAGGGCACGCCTCCGTGCTGGAGAGTTTCAATTTTCTGCGGATCAATGTCTACACAGGTCACATCGTGTCCAATATCCGCAAAGCACGTTCCAGTGACAAGACCAACATACCCGGTTCCGAGCATGGCAATTTTCATAAAGAGATTGACAAAAAGGAATTAAACTAGAGCTCATCTCAAAAATAGCTTTATCGGCATTTCGGATGCCGTTTGCGCCGAAACGGCTGAAGAATGAGGAGGAATACCGAGGTATTTCGACGAGTTCTGAAGCAGTTGCAGGCCAAACGGCGCCAAAATGGCCGGAAGATTATTTTTGAGATGAGCTCTACCCGAAACGTTACGCTAAAGTGGTTTTTTGGTCAACCGCATCCGCGCAACTCGCCAATTTTGGGTTCACGGTTAGGAAACCGTTGTTTTTGACTCTTCTCTAACGGCCTCCTGTATTTCGCGTTTGCGAAAAACCCAAAATTTCTGCAACAGAAAGTTCACCCCGGCTGCGGATAAGGACGCGGCGATTTTTGCTGCGACATCGTGCAATTCAAAGTGTTCAACCGCTGTCCACAGAACTAATTCATTGACCGCAAGCCCTACGGCTGAACTCCCGTAAAACATCAACATCTGCCGATGACTTAATTTCACACTGTCGTGGAATGTCCAACGTTTGTTCATGAAAAAGCTGCTGCTACTCGAAAGCACAAACGCAAAAAAAGCTGCGAGTAAATAGTAGTGTTCAAAAAACGTAAACCCGCGGGTGAGTCCACTATAAATCGCAGCGTCTAACACCATATTAAAAACGCCGATCACCCCAAATCGCATTATTTGGAGCATCAGTTGTTTCATATACGCAAGATTAACCTATTATTTTGACTTAGATGCATGAATTCGGTACAACCCATGGAACACTGGAAATTTTCTGGAGCACGAACCTCGGATCATCAGAAAATGCTTTCTTTTGTGGATCAACCACACCGCGGCAAGCCGACGGGGTTGTTGATTTATTCGTGTTCAAGGACAGCTAGTTGGTTAAAGCCAAGCTGGAATTTTTTATATTTTTTAACCACAAAACCTGTTCTTCTTGCTAAATCATATAGTTCACTTCTGCTCCAATAATGTTTGTGCTCTGCTATGTTCTCTTTATCAAGAATACCAACGAGCGCTAACAATTCTAAAACAGGTTTTGATATTTTAGTAGGAGTTGTTAAAAAAATTCGACCACCTTTGTTTAAAATTTTTTCAAACTTCTGAAAAATCTTAAATACTTCCTCAAACTCGATGTGTTCAATAACTGCCAGGCTTACAATCGTATCAAATTGGGCATTTTCCATAGCAGAATAGTTATAATTGACAACAAGATATTTACCTGCCACTAATCTTTTTAATTCCCCATCATTACCCCCGAAATCCAAAACGTCACCAATTAAATACGGTTTAACGGTCTTAAAACGATAATTCTGAAGGAATTTTTCTAAAAATATCGAGCTGTCAATCATATTAATATCATTCTAATACTTAATTTAATGAAACACATTTGTACTCCTCGCAGCAAGCTGCGAGGTATCTTTATATTCATTCTCCGTAGCCTTGTACCCTCCTTCGCCAAGGCTTCGGAGGGTTCTCCATTCGCCTTCATCCGCGCAGCAAGCTGCGCGGTATTCGGCGAAGGAGAATAAATCTGACCTTAGGCTCTTCCGACCAAGGTATGTGGCCGGCTCTGTTGTGTATAGGATCAGTATCAAGGACTTTTTAAATCATAAAAATACTATACCACCAAAAAGTCTTCAATTGTCAATTTACGGTAAGCACACGATCCACGTCAAGGACGGGTACAGCTAGCACGCAGCGATTAAAACTCTTCCATTCAGGAATAACAGCTGCTAACGATACGTACCCTTGACTACCAACGAACGGATGGCTAAGATGACTCCTTCGGCGAAGGCGTTTTTGATCTGTTTACTCATCACAGAACATCAATAAACCTGCTCGCCAACGAAGGGGTTTTGTTTCCGCGAAGGCATGGTGGTTCGGGGATATTACGCTGTCGGGACTGCCAGGGGGGAATGGTTCCGCCAGCCAGTGTCCCAGAAAGGAGAAGCCATGCAGAATGTACTCTTGGTGTTGGTCACAGACTGCGGCGGCTCGGATCAGGGCCGCTACGAGATCGCGGCTGGCCTCTGCTTTGCCGGCTGCAATGTCTCGCGCGCGTTCTTCGCGACCGGAAGCATGAACCCGCTTCACAGTGGCTTCACTGGGGCTGCACATGCACTCTCCACGGTTGCCCACTTCAGCGGGGTCCGGGGTGATACGAAGGTTGGTATTCTCATCAACGCCGCGCCGCGTCACGGCACTGAAAACGGCCACAAGTTGCGCGGCAACAGACGCAAAGCTTCGGGGGAGGAGATCTATGCGCTCGAACTGCGCGACGGCACGTGGGTGGTGGGGCCCAACGCCGGACTCAACCTCTACTTCGTGCAGAACCAGGTCGTGAAATCATTCCTCGTGCGCGACTCGCTCCGACCGGACACTCCCTTCCGTTCAATGGAGGTGATGGTGCCCGCGCTTGCGAAAGTGCTGGGCATCCAAGATTTCCCGAACATCACACTTACACCCAAGGTGTTGCGGGTGTCAGAGCCCGATCCAGGAGTCTACGTCGTGGACTGGGACGACCACGGCAACATCTATCTCTGGAGCACGGGCAAAGACGACGAATTCGTTCCAGCACTCGGAAGAGCGCGAGTCTTCAAGATCGGAGACAAGATCGCGCGGCTGCGCCATGTGAGCGGCATCTTCGCCGGAAAGACCGGCGAGCAGACCATTACGCAAGGAAGCCTCAAGTTGGCCGACCGGCCGATCTACTATATCGTGGTGGTCGGCGGCAGCGCGCACAATCTGTTCGGCAGCCCACGCGTGGGCACGCGCGTGGAACGCGTGGAAGTTGAAGACTGGTAACGTATTAGTTCCGGTTCGCGCGGGCATTTGCTCGCGTGAACCGGTCCAAACAAAATTTGAAGATCAAAACCTCATCAAGCATCGCACAGCTCTCTTCGTTCCCTTCGTCTATCATCCCTAGCTTGCTTGAAATCATTGACGAAGGTTCTGTATTTTCCTACTATTTACAGCAAGGAGCGAAAATGATTTCATTTATGCAAGCCTTATTAAGGCACAGAATAACACTATGGAAGAAGGCTCTTCCTATTCTTATATCGCTCTTAGGATACGCGATTCTTTTATATCTTTCCCAATGGTTCTACATTGGTTTTGATGATGCATACAATCTTCAGCTTCCCCAAAATCTTGTTCGCAATGGCGAGTTCGCATCTAACGCAGGCGATGAGTTTGACGTCGTCGTAACAACAGGACCGGCAGCAACACTCCCTGTTGCATTATCTTTTTGGATCTTTGGAATTTCGACTCTTTCTATTCGACTAATCACTGTGGGGTTTTTTATCGGCTCCCTTACGCTCTTTTACTATCTACTATACAATAGTAACTCTCACGCTGCGCATTCGCATCGTTTTGGGGCAATCCTCATGCTGGTGCTTTCGTATTTCGCGTTAACACCGGAAAGTTTAATCTATCTGTATAACCTACTTGGACAGATTCCAGCAATCTTTTATTTTCTCCTTTCTCTCATTCTGCTTCAACGATATCTCTCCCACGGTTCTTGGAAAATATTAGCGCTTTCAGGATTCGTCGTCGGATTAACGCCTCATACAAAATTGACAATGGTTATTGCAATCATCTCGTCTTTGATCGTTTGCGCTCTACTACTCTGGCATCAACAATCCCCGACAACACAGCGTTTCAAACATTTTATTGGATACATTCTTTCTATATTTCTTCCCACGATTCTTTATTTACTCTGGCAGCTTATCGCACTTGGAAAAACAGAATTTGTCCAAATACAAATTGGATTCTGGAACTTTCTCACCTATCGCTCTCCGACAGCAATACAATTATCGTTTGGTGATTCTCTCTTGCGACATCTTGAGCTCTTAGCAGGTCTCGGTTTATTCCGCCTTTTTGTTCTAGGCATCTTTTTATCGCTTTTCTACTTTCTGTGGAACGCATTTCAAGAGCGTTCTTATGCGCGCCTGAATCTGCAGTTGTTTACTATGGGCTATTGGGTGTGGTGGTTGTTTGTAGATACGGCATATGAAGTTCGCCATCTCATCGCAGGTATTGTGGCGCTTCTCTTTGTTTTGGTTTGGGAATTTTTTAATACCAAAAAAGACCCTCGTCTCTGCCGTCTTCTTGCTGGTGTCCTGATTGTTGCGATACTATTTTTTGGAAAGCAGTTCGATGGCGCTACAGACTGGAAACAGTTTTCTCGTTACACTGAACAACAGCAAACATTTGCAAACGCAATTCAGACTCAAGCTCCGAAACAAGATATTTTTTATTATGGATGGTTTCAATCTCCCGAAATGGCATTTCTCACTCAACAGCCCTTTTATCGAACAGTCAGCGATGGGGGCCTATCCGAACAAGCGCAACATTTGATGATCTTTAGCGATGTTGAATACAATATTTTCGGCTTCTACTATAACTATTATGTAAGTAGCCGTTGTCAGAAACCCTACATTTTTGATGCGGAACACAATATCTTGTGCAGCGTCTATGGGAATCCATACTCCGAAGAAGAATATCTCGCAATTGCAGAAAAGGATGAAGAAATCTGTCCAATGATTGAATCCACTGAAATCGGAAAGGGCAAGTGCGATAAACAACTGCGTGATGGCTTCTATACGCATTACGGAGAAGAGCGTACTGTTCTTGGTAAAGACTTCGCGACGTGGGTTCGCGTTAAACGACCGTCTTCCCGCTTAATCCTCGAAGGAGCCTTACCTCCTGCGATAGACGAACAAACCGTACGGATTTTTATTGATGATCAGCTCAAAACAGAAGTTTCTTTAAAAGCAGATCAGCCGGGATTTTCAATCCCGATCCATATCGCCGATTACCGAAAAAAAAGATTTATTAAGATCCGTATTCAGAGCGATCACGTTATTAATCCTCTTTATTATCAGGTCTCCGATCCCGAGAATCTCCCGCAATCTCTTATTTTCTATCGATTATATCAGGAGTAAATGGCGTATCGACATTAAAAGCTCTATTTGATATTGTCACTCTTACAACTGTTCTCTATGACCTCATCTCCTACTTCGTCGTCTACAGAGTTTTCTCTTATCCTTCCGATCTTTAATGAAGAAGGAAACATTCCAGAGCTCTATCAACGCTCCAAGGCAGTTTTAACATCCCTTGGAATTCACGAGATTCTCTTTATCAACGACAGCAGTAAAGACCGTTCCACAGAACTTCTCTCGGATCTTGCCGCAAGTGATCCCTGTGTAAAAGTTATTGAATTTTCGCGAAATTTTGGACATCAGATCGCCATTTCCGCTGGTTTAGATTTTGCGCGCGGCAATGCTGTGATTATTATGGACAGCGACCTCCAAGATCCTCCCGAAGCGATCCATGAGATGGTTCAAAAATGGAGAGAAGGATACGAAGTTGTGTATGGCAAGCGTCACACCCGCAAAGATACGTTCGGAAAAAAACTGACAGCGTTCTTATTCTATCGCATGCTTCGACGATTTGCGAATATCCACATTCCGGAGGATACCGGTGATTTTCGTTTAATGGATCGTAAAGCAGCCGATGCGATGCGCATGTTCACAGAGCACTCTCGGTTTATGCGGGGCTTAACATCGTGGGTAGGGTTCCGACAAACGTTTGTGCTATTTGACCGCGATGAGCGAAAATTTGGAACCACTCACTATCCGTTTAAAAAAATGATGAAACTTGCTATTGATGGGTTAACATCTTTTTCGTATATTCCGCTACGTCTGGCAACATGGGTAGGATTTTTTACCGCGGGAATTGGATTTTTATGGGGATTGTATGTGATCTATCGTCGATTTTTCCTACCACCAGCCGAGACAGTGACGGGCTGGACAACGCTTGTGATTGCGATTTTTTTTGTGGGTGGCGTGCAACTCATCATCTTAGGAATTATGGGAGAATACATTGGGCGGATTTACACCGAGGCGCAACATCGACCGCTCTATCTAGTTTCACACACCATCAACATCCATGATTCCAACCGTTCGTGAATTGCTTGTACGCTATCGGCAATTCCTTCTCTATAGCCTCATTGGAGTGTCCGGAGTCGGTTTAGATTTTGTTGTCTATTCTATGCTCGTCTACTTTGATGTGTTGCCGTATCAAATCGCGAACGTCATCAGTTATAGTTTAGGCACCACCAATAACTTTTTTTGGAACGCCTACGCAAATTTTAAAATAACAGATCAGATGCTTCGACGATTTGTGTCGTTCTTCGCTATTGGATGTGTGGGGCTCCTCGTAAGTTCCGGTCTCTTATACCTCTTCATCCAAATCTTGGAAGAGAACAAATTTTTATCCAAGGCCGGAACCATCATCGTCATTGTGTTGCTGCAATACTTCCTGAATAAACACATTTCATTCAAAAAAGCCCATACATGGCAAACGCCAAGCGACAACATATAGCGATCATTGGCGCAGGAATAACTGGTCTAACCGCAGCTCACGAGCTTGCCGCAAAGGGGTATCCGGTCACGATCCTTGAAGCATCCAACACCGTAGGAGGGCTTGCCCAGGGGTTCCCCTTTGAGGGAAATTATTTAGAGCCTGCGTACCATCATTTATTTAGAACCGACCGCGACATTATTGCATTTGTGTCGGAGCTGGGATTAACAGATCAACTGCGATGGCTAGAAAGTTCTATTGCGATTTACTACAACCACCATCTGTATCCCTTTATGACGCCGTTGGATGTGTTACGATTCTCCCCCTTGAAGTTCATAAATCGTATCCGTCTTGGTCTTGTTGTTCTATATCTTCAGAAAACAAAAAGGTGGGAAAAATTTGTGCGTGTGTCTGCGGCATCATGGATGAAAACGATGTGTGGAGATCAGGCTTATTCTGTCATTTGGGAGCCACTACTGAAAGGAAAATTCCACCGCTTCGCTAATGAGATCTCGATGGCCTGGTTGTGGGCGCGACTCCATACTCGAGGAAATTCCAAGGCAAAAGGGGATGTGAAAGAAAGACTGGGATACTTCACGCATGGATTTCATACATTCGTTCAACGAATCGTCGATGTGATTACAGAATCGGGCGTAAAAATCCAGCTTCAAACACCCATTAAGCGCATTGAGTCGCAACGCGATGGATCAATTAGTATTCATCTGGCAACATCGGACCATCCACTTGTCGCCGATCGGGTCATCGCAACAGTTCCTTCTCCGATCTTTGCTCAAATGATCTCGGGAAATCCAACAGTGACGCAGGAATACATTCAAAAATTACAATCGATTCAATACCTCGGCGCTGTGCTCGTGGTATTTTCCTCTAAACAATCACTATCGAACTATTACTGGACAAACATCAATGACTTGCATTCTCCATTTCTTGTTTGTATTGAACACACAAACCTCCTTCCAAAAGAGGAATATAACAACCGTCATATTTTTTACCTCGGAACCTACGTACCACATGACCACCGATTCTTTTCCATGTCAGAGCCCGAGATTCAACAAGAGTTTTTTACCTACCTTCAAACCATTCATCCACAATTTTCCGTTCAAGATGTTGTGGAATCGCATGTCTTCCGACTCAAAAATGCCCAACACATTGTGGACCTCGAATACACGGATAAAATTCCGGACTTTCAAACACCTGTTCCGGGCGTTTATCTTGCAAACTTTTCACAAATTTTCCCTGAAGATCGCGGGACAAACTACGCTGTCCGAGATGGAAAAGCCATTGCTCATCGAGTGATGCAAGACCTTACATCCTATGAAAATTCTTTCTAACCTTTTATACTTTTCTATATGAGAATCCTCGTCACCGGAGGAGCAGGTTTTATTGGATCGCATTTGTGTCGTCGGTTACTACACGACGGACATGATGTGTTGTGTGTGGATAATTTCTTTACCGGAAATAAAGAAAACGTGTTCGATCTCCTGGACAACAAACATTTTGAGCTTATGCGACACGATGTCACGTTCCCACTTTATGTGGAGGTCGACCAAATCTATAACCTCGCATGCCCAGCGTCACCGATTCACTATCAATTTGATCCGGTCCAAACAACCAAGACATCGGTCCATGGGGCGATTAACATGCTCGGACTTGCAAAGCGCACTAAAGCTCGGATCCTCCAAGCATCCACATCCGAAGTCTACGGGGATCCCGAAATCCATCCGCAACCCGAAACCTATTGGGGACGCGTCAACCCCATTGGAATCCGCTCATGTTATGATGAGGGAAAACGTTGCGCGGAAACATTATTCTTTGATTACCAACGTCAGAACAATGTAGATATTCGGGTAGTGCGGATTTTCAATACCTATGGCCCAAACATGCACCCGAACGATGGCCGTGTGGTGACCAATTTTATTGTTCAAGCTCTTCAACATCGACCGATCACGCTTTATGGAGACGGATCGCAAACGCGCAGCTTTCAATATGTGACAGACCTAATCGAAGGCATGGTGCGTATGATGAACAATACCAAACGTTTTATAGGGCCAGTGAATATTGGAAATCCACATGAATTCACGATTCGAGAACTCGCAGAACTCGTCCTGCGACTCATCCCGGAAAGCACAAGTTCGCTCGTTACAGCGCCGCTTCCCCAGGATGATCCCAAACAGCGACAACCTGACATTACTTTAGCTAAAACCATGCTCGACTGGTCACCCGAAATCGAGCTCGAACAGGGATTAAAGAGCACTATTGAATACTTACGAAAAATCATTTAAACTGAAGCTCGTTCTATTTTAAATGCTAATCCTGGCGTCATGACCACTTCTTCACCCCTTACTCCCAGATCCGTGAGTATTGTGATTCCGATTTACAATGAAGAAAAGACCATCGAGACCATCGTCGCCCGTGTAGAAGCTGCCGATACCTTGGGCTTAGAAAAACAAATCATCTTGGTGAATGATTGCAGTAAAGATGGCTCCAAAGCGGTATTAGCGCAGTTTGGAAACAAGCATACGGTTGTGCACCACCCGGTAAATCGTGGAAAAGGCGCTGCATTAAAAAGCGGCTTTGAACATGTGACGGGCGATGTGGTGATTATCCAAGACGCCGACCTTGAATATGATCCCGACGAGTACGCAGATCTTCTTCGTCCGATTGTCGACGGAAAAGCAGACGCGGTATTTGGTTCACGTTTCTTGAGTGGTCGCCCGCACCACGTTTTGTATTTTTGGCACTCCGTCGGGAATAAACTCTTAACCACGTTTTCGAATATGTGTACGAATTTGAATCTTTCTGATATGGAGACCTGCTACAAAGTCTTTACCAAATCTATGCTTGATAATTTTTTACCGAAACTCCAGTCTCAACGATTTGGATTTGAACCCGAAGTCACAGCACGTCTCGCAAAACTTTCGAAAGTTGGCAAGTGCCGAATTTATGAAGTAGCGATTTCCTATAGTGGACGCACATACGAGGAAGGCAAAAAAATCGGATGGAAGGACGGGTTAGAAGCGCTGTGGTGCATTGTGAAATATAATTTGTTCGAATAAGAAGAATGAAGCGTTCTCTCTTTTTTCTCATTACTGCTTCATACGTTGCGGTTACATTGTCCTTTTTCTGGTTTTTACTTCCTGTCATTGGATCTGCCACGTTTGATCGCGACAATCTACTTGTCAACTGGATGCTCGCATGGGATATGCATGCCATTACGCATTTCCCATTAAAACTCTTAGATGCAAATATTTTTTTTCCACATTCGCACACTTTACTCTATAGCGAATTACTGCTCTCCCAAAGTATACTCGCGCTTCCGATTTACTTGGTGAGCAAGAATAGCCTACTGGCTTATAATATCTGGATTCTTTTATCATACATTTTGGCGGCGCTCGGTGCATATCTTCTTGCATACTATTACACCAAACATTCCTATGCGTCGTGGATCGCTGGTCTGATCTTCGGATTTGCGACGTATCGCATCATCAGTATTCACCACTTTCAGAATCTTTCAATCTTTTGGATTCCATTCGCGGTATTATGTTGGCAAAAGTATTTCGATACATCCAAACGACGTTATCTCGTTGCTACAGTGCTCTTATTTGTTGGACAAGCATGGGCATCGTGGTATAACGGAGCATTTTTAGGATTTTTTCTACTCTATCTTCTTTGCTGGCATTTCAAAACTGTTCGAGAAAACTTCCGTACGTGGATGAACGACCTTCTCCTCGGTGCGATCCTTACTGCCATTTTGATCGGACCGTTTGCCATTGCGTACATGCAATTTCGTGCTTCGCAAAACGCCACGTACTCCCTTGGCGAGACGATTCTTTATTCCGCAGATCTTGGAGGGTACCTCCTTCCCTCACCGTTCAGTATTCCAGCGCGAATCATCGCCTGGGTTGGAATCACCAAAGAACGATGGCTAGAAAATATCAATTTTCTTGGAACTGCACCGCTTCTATTCCTTCTCTATTTTGTTGCGATCCGACGCATCAAGATTCTTGATCGAGCCTACCGTATGTATCTTTGGGGGATCAGTCTCTTCGCTCTTTTATCCTTTGGCCCCGCACTTCATCTCTTTGATAAGACATTGAAAGTCCCTCTTCCCTTTCTCGCGATTCACGCAATTCCTATTTTCCAATTTATTCGCGTACCAAGCCGAATGGCGATTCTTGTGTTGTTGTGCCTAGCAATGGTCACCGCCTATATGATTCGTTCAATCCACATTCAACGAGCGTGGCTACGTATCGGTCTTGCCGTTATTCTTCCTGTCTCGATTCTCCTGGATGGATACGATGCGACAATTCAAGACCATCTTCTAAAAAACATCCATTGCCCGGAAATTTACACCGACGTAAAAACAACTACGAGTGTTCGCGCCATCGTGGAACTCCCGCTGCGCGCAGATCCGTTTGAAACCGCAGAGTATATGTTTGATTCCCGATGTCACCTGAAGCCGATCTTTAATGGATATAGTGGATACCTACCGTCCGACTATGCATTTGTTTCCTCGGTGATTTCTGCGTTTCCAGACCCCGTGAGCGTGGATTATCTCTCCTCTTTAGGAATTTCTCACGCGGTTGTGCATTTAGATCTCGTGAAAAACTCGGAAGAATTTCGTTCCGCGATTCAACGAAATCCAGAGCTTTCGATTGTCTCCGAACAAGGATCGGATATGCTAGTGAAGCTTAACGTGTTAAGACAACCCGAAATCCTCTACGCCACAGACTTCGGGATATATGAATCCAACCCACAGTCGATTCAAATTGAAAAAGATCGAGTAATCCAACAATCCACCATTGGTGGACGCACGTTCGACGGTATCTATGGGCAAATGGAGGGTAACCGTCTGATCTATCACGATCTTTCTCTGGAAAATAGCGCGACGCTTTCCATTGCATTACAAGGTCAGGTCTATTCAGATCGCGATGACTTACGCATTCGCATCATCGATTCAAATGGAAAAATTTTTTCTGAACAATCGATGGATTTATCGGGCATTGATGAATGGGAGATCGTTGACATTTCACTTCCTGAAACCTACAAAAAAGTGAGCGTGGAAATGCAATTCCTTCCTCAACAATTCCCAGACCGTGTATTCCTGAATACGCTCGTCTTGTACCGCCAATAGCGCTCAGTCAAAACATTTCTATAGAATACTGGAAATCATTTAGACGATCGTCGAAGTTCGTCGATTTTATCGGTTCGCTCCCACGTAAAATCGGGATCGTTGCGTCCAAAGTGTCCGTACGCTGCAGTTTTTTTGAAAATGGGTCTACGAAGATTTAAGGTGTCAATAATACCTTTGGGAGTTAACGGGAATATATCACGCACCAACTTCTCCAACTCCTCGGGAGATTTTACACCTGTCCCAAATGTATTAATCATCAAACTCACGGGTTCCGCTACACCGATCACGTAGGCAAGCTGGACTTCGCATTTTTCTGCCAGCTTTGCAGCAACAATATTCTTTGCAATGTAACGCGCCATGTACGATGCGGAACGATCAACCTTGGTGGGATCTTTTCCCGAAAAAGCACCACCGCCATGCGATCCATGACCGCCGTACGTATCAACAATAATTTTACGTCCGGTTAAACCCGTATCCGCAGGTGGACCACCTTTGATAAATTTTCCTGTGGCATTGATGAAGTACCGTGTGTTGTTCGAAAGATATTCACCAACAACAGGCTTCACGACCTGCTCCACAATATCGTGCTCGACCTGTGCCTCCGAAATATCAGCGCTGTGTTGCGCCGCAATCACAACGGTGTGGATCTTGCCTGGCTTGCCCTTCTCATACTCCACAGCCAATTCCGCTTTTCCATCCGGACCCAAATAGGGCAACGTTCCATTTTTCCGCACTTCTGCCATTTTCATGGTCAGGCGATGACAATACAGAATCGGCATCGGCATCAAGGCATCGGTTTCGTTTGTTGCATAACCAAACATCAGACCCTGGTCTCCTGCACCCAATTCTTTAAACTTTCCTTCTCCCTCGTTCACGCCTTGCGCAATATCTCGGCTTTGCTCATCAATCGCCACAATCACACCGCAATCTTCATAATGAAATCCAAGATGGTGATCGGTATATCCAATGTCCTGAATGGTCTTTCGCGCGATACCCGGAATGTCGACATAGGTGCGGGTAGAGATTTCGCCCGCAACTACCACGAGTCCCGTGGTTGCAAGTGTCTCAATGCCTGCGTGAGATTCTGGATCTCCGCGGAGCAATTCATCTAAAATCGCATCCGAAATCTGATCACACAGTTTGTCTGGATGACCTTCGGTAACGGATTCTGAAGCAATCATCATAAAAATGTACTATAATAATAGGGACTCTAGAAAGAGTTTAATCGAGTATAACGCGGGTGGACGAAAAATTCAATACACTGTATCAGTCCACCTCATTCTGGACAAGGTGTGGGTTGCTAGCATGAAATCAACG
>CAZOCX010000007.1:0-16606 GCA_964578475.1 uncultured Gammaproteobacteria bacterium
TAGTTATGGTAATTCGGTGCTTCTTTGGTGATGGTCACAGAGTGCGGGTGACTTTCTTTTTGTCCTGCACCAGTAATTTTTACAAACATGGCGCGTCGATGAAGTTCTTCGACAGTTGATGCTCCAATATAACCAAATCCGGATTTTACACCACCCACTAACATTTGGAAGTAATCCGCGAGTTTTCCTTTGTAGTCCACGCGACCTTCTACGCCTTCCGGAACAAATTTTTTCTGATCGCGCACATGTCCTTGGGCATAACGATCCGAGCTTCCGCGGCGCATGGCACCTAAAGACCCCATGCCGCGATAGGATTTGTAGACGCGACCATTGACATATTCAAACTCCCCGGGACTTTCATCGGTTCCGGCGAATAAATTTCCGATCATGACCATATCAGCGCCCGCTGCCAAGGCTTTGACGATATCCCCGGAATAGCGAATACCACCGTCTGCAATTAACGGAATACGTGCCACCTTGCATGCACGCGCTGCTTCGTCAATCGCTGTAATTTGTGGCACGCCAATTCCTGCAACAACGCGCGTGGTACAAATGGAGCCTGGCCCAATTCCTACTTTGACCGCGTCGACGCCTGCAGAAATAAGGTCCTTTGCACCTTCGACCGTTGCGATATTTCCGCCAATGATATCGAGATGTTCGAAGAACCGATCTTTTTTGATCGCGCGAATGGTTTCGATGACGCGCGCGGAATGTCCATGTGCTGTATCCACTACAATAACATCAACACCAGCTTCGACTAATGTGCGTGCTCGATCGATCTCGTGGTCACCCACACCAATCGCAGCGCCCACGCGTAAGTGTTTCGCGTCGTCTTTTGAAGCGAGCGGGTACTGTTCATTTTTTTCGAGATCTTTGCGTGTGACAAGACTCACTAATTTGTCGTCTTTGGAAACAATCGGGAGTACGGACAATTTGTGTTCACGAATAATTTTATTGGCTTGTTTTAAGCTTAAGCTTTCTTCGGCAACCACAAGATCCTGGAGCGGAACCATAACCTCCTTCACAGGTTGATCGATATCATCCGGGAGAAAGTAATCCTGCTTGGTGATCAAACCCACCAGTTTTTCGCCATCGACCACCGGGACTGTACCGTATCCATGTGTTTCGCGAATTTTGACAACCTCTTGCACGGAATCTGTCACTTGAACCGTGACTGGATTTTTGATAAATCCATTTTCATAACGTTTGACCTTTGCTACTTCTAGTGCTTGATCCTCGGGAGTTAGATTTTTGTGCAGAATTCCAATGCCGCCCTGCAGGGCCATGGCAATCGCCATATCACTTTCGGTGACTGTGTCCATCGGAGAACTTAACAGTGGCATGGAAAGTGTAATATTCCGCGTGAGGGAGGTGGAAAGATCTACTTCACGTGGCATGACATCGGATTTTTGCGGAATCAGCAATACATCATCGAAGGTCAAGCCTTCGGAAATTCGAAGAGCCATAGGGCAAAAGGAAATTTTGAAATACGTTCTAAATTGTACTATAGTGTACATCAATGATGGTGACAGAACAAATCGCGATTTTGGATTTTGGATCGCAATATACACATTTGTTAGCGCGTCGGATTCGAGGGTTTGGTGTCTTAGCAAAAATTCATCCGGCCCATGTTAAGCCGTCTGAACTTCGGTCCATGAATGGGATTATTCTTTCGGGTGGACCGCAGTCAGTGGGGGATGCCGGATCCGTGCGATGCGATCCGACCCTCTTCCAACTTGGAATTCCTGTGTTGGGAATTTGTTATGGTCATCAGTTACTCGCTTTTGAACTCGGTGGAGAAGTGCGAAAAACCACAAGTCGAGAGTATGGCAGAACACCAATTACCGCGAAGAACTCCTCGGCATTGTTTTCTGGAATTCCAGAACGATTATCGGTTTGGATGTCGCACGGAGATAGTGTCGTGAAACTACCTCCTGGATTTGAACGCGTTGCAGGGAGTATGGATTGTCCGGTTGTTGCAATGGAGGATTCTACGCGCCGTTTTTATGGAATACAGTTTCATCCGGAGGTGTCGCATACCGATCATGGAACGGAAATTTTAAAAAAGTTCGTTCTGGATGTGTGTCACGCTGAACAACATTGGGATTCGCATCGCATCATAACCGATCTCGTTGAAAAAATTCGAGATCAGGCAGGGAATCGCAATATTTTTTTGTTAGTTAGCGGTGGGGTGGATTCGGTAGTCGCGCTCGCTTTGCTCGATAAAGCGTTGGGCCGCAAACGCGTGTTAGGGATTCATATTGATAATGGTTTTATGCGTACCAGTGAATCTCAAGACGTCATGCGCACACTTGCAGAATTAGGATTTGATAACATCGATGTCGTGAATGCTTCGGAAGAATTTTTGGAAGCGATTTCTGGTGTGTTTGATCCTGAAAAAAAACGGCAATGTATTGGGAAAACTTTTTTGAAGGTTAAAGATCAAGCTCTTCGAGAGCGCGGCTTAACCTCCGATCAATGGTGTTTTGCGCAAGGCACGATTTATCCGGATACGATTGAGTCTGGTGGGACAAAACACGCGGAACGCATCAAAACGCATCACAATCGAGTAGACGAAATTTTCAAGCTCATGAAAGAAAAAAAGATCATCGAGCCGATTGCCGACCTCTATAAAGATGAAGTACGTATGGTCGGAACAGCACTACGGCTGCCCGATTCATTGCTAAAACGCCATCCGTTTCCTGGACCCGGACTTGCCATTCGCGTTTTATGCGCAGAAACGGCTGCATCGATTCGGTATTCGAGTCGCGTTTCTGTCCAGGAACACATTGACGAAATTTTAAAAAAATATAATACGATTTTTGGATTACATCTGCGCGGAACGATGATTCCTGTTCAAAGCGTTGGGGTGCAAGGGGATCAGCGCACATACAAACATCCGATCGTTTTAGACGGAGATCTTGCGTGGGAAACACTGTTGTCGGTTTCCCAAGACCTCACCAATCGCATCTCTGAAATCAATCGTGTGCTTGTTCTTGTGTCGGGATCGTTTCCAGATCTCAAACGCGCAGTCCTACACGAAGCCGATGTCACGCGTGAACGACTGCATGTTTTGCGTCTTGTCGATGACCAGGTGAATCATACGATTCGAACCCATCATGTGTACGATGCGATTTGGCAATTTCCTGTTGTACTACTTCCGTTTGGTAGTACCGATGCAACAGAGTCCATCGTGTTACGTCCTGTTGAATCCATCGATGGAATGACAGCAAATGCCTATGAACTTCCGGATGCGGTGATGTTGGATATTGCAAAAAGCATTGACTCCAATCCGCAGATTGAGTTTTGTTTTTATGATATCACGAGCAAACCTCCAGGTACGATCGAGTGGGAGTAAGTGATGGCGCAGAAGAAGGCCTAAATTTCGGGAGCGACGTATTCATCTGCACCATAATCCACTCGTCTATTATACCGAGCATCGCCATCAATATCGGTTGGGGGAAGTGATCCTTGTAATTGTTTTCCAGCGTTGATCAATCTGGATGAGGGTGATAAGTGAAACTGGATGCATGTTTCTCCCGCACACGTCATCTCGTCCGAAAATAGTGGGTCGATTCGGCGCGAGTGTGCATCGTGCCCCGCCATCAACCAGTCCTCCCAGCCAAACCGAGCTGGTCCTCTATAATAGATGAGATTTTCAGCGTTGTTGTAAACATTATTGAAGTCCGAGACGATGTCCGCATCTCCGCTGAAACGGGAAATAACAACTCCAGTGGGATGCCCTGCAATGATATTATTGTGGAATCGAAGATCTGCGTTTTGTTCTGTAAAATCAATTCCCGAAATACCATTTTGAAGAATCGTATTATTCAGAACATTCACAGTATTATCAGAGCTAACAGCTAACTGCAGCCCCACGAATTGATTGTTTGCAATGACATTCCCAATGAAGTGCTGTTGATTGCTCGTTCCGTAGAGTTGCTGATTAATTCCGTTACGATGATTTCCAACAATGAAATTATTGAGAATTTGAACATCCGGTGCCTCACCGATGTCCATGCCGTTTTCGGCATTATCAAAGATACGATTATTTGCGTAGATATGAGATCCAGTACCGCTTGAGAATCTCAATCCATTGTGCCCATTTCGCGCGATTTCATTATTGAGGATTTGCACATTGGAGCTCGAGTTCACAGAAATCCCGGCAGAATAGGCTCCTTCTATGGAGTTTTCGTTGAAGATCGAATTTCGAACGATCACATCATCGACACCAGGAATCAGCAGACCATTTCCTTGGTTATTGGAGTAGTTACTATTTTCGATGATAATGTGACGTGAGAACGAGAGACATGTGCCAGCTTCACGGTTATTAGTGGACGTAATGTTGTTGACGTGCACGTATTCGCTGTTGTTGATAAATAATCCAATGCCACCCACGGGTGCCTGTGCGTCTCGGAAGATCATGTTTTCAAAGATCAGATAATCTGTTCCATTGGTTGAAAATCCACTTGAGACTTCTGTTCCTACAAATTCTGGTGTTGGCCGACCTTCCCATCCTTTAAACGTTAACCACTGTTCCGGCGTTCCAGAATGGAGTTCGGGATCAAGAATCACCGGAATAAATGTTCCGGTCATCTGTACTTCACGAATGTCCCGCAATGGATCTGCAACAGCTTGGAGTGCCATGTGCATATCGTTATAGGGCTTCTCACGCGTTCCATCACCGGGAGGTAAGGCATTGTTATCAACAAAAATCGTATAGGAATCTTCGGCCGTCGCCTCGGCACCCAACGTCACCGGAGCAAAATATAAAAAACCACTGGTTAGGAGCGCAACCCCGATAAGGGTCCATGGGAGGTATTTCGACATAGTTTTTTTGAGTTAAAAATCTTCCCCCCCTTTACTAAAGACTAGTAGAGATGGGAGTTGGTCGTCAAGTACAGGGGTCCGACCTTGGGTCGGACCCCTCGAAGCGACGGCGGTGCGACGGCGCTCGTGTGGATAAATGTGCTCAAAAAATGTTTTGCACTCTATGTTTGTGATATACTCTTTATTAAGAGATAAGAGAATTAAACGTTTAATATTATGTTTTCTAAAGGTCACTTCTTTTTAAGTGGGATTATTGTGTTGCTTGGATTTGCCGCATCCGCATCGGCAGTCCACGCTGCAACGATTTATGTAAACTTTAGTGCATCAAGTAATGGTACGGGGACAGAAAGTAGTCCTTATAATACGATTACTTCCGTGGAGTCTGTGCTTGCAGCCGGGGACACTGTTTATATGACTGGCAATACGAATGAAGCGCCGGGTGTAAATTTCGATGTCACAAATAAAGATGGTACATCATCTGCGCCAACGACGTTGACCCAATGGCCAGGTCAGTCTGCCCCCGTGATTGATACCGGCGGAAGGGGTCTCTACATCAACAATTCGGATTACGTGGTTATTTCAAACCTAACGATTCAGAATTCCGGAGAATATGGATTAGTTGTGGAAGATTCCGACAATGTGACTGTTTCGAGCGTTACAATTTCTGGAAGTGCTGGTAATGCGTTGCAAGTTGATGCATCCGATAATTTTTCAGGATCGGGATTGACAGTGAGTAGTCAAGGAATTGTCATTGGCAATGGCTCATTAAACGGGACGATTGAGGACTCAACAATCCAAAATCTTACTGGCGCTAGTGGCTACGGGATTTTTATCGGCCTGCCATCTGGCTGGTCGTCGGGCGCAAATACCGGCTGGACATTCAGTGGCCTCACGATTTCGAATATTGGAAATATCGGGATTACGTGTCAGGCTGATTCTGACAATTTGACCATTGAAGACACTACCGTTTCAAGTGCTGGTGTGACAACGAGTTCTGTGGGGATTAATCTTTCGGCCTGTGATAATGTAACGATTTCGAATACGACGGTTAGCTCAAGCTCCTCGTCGGGAATGAGTGCGGATACGGTATCCAATTTAACCATTGAGGATAGTACCATTTCTTCAAACTCCAATCACGGAATCAGTCTCCGAGTGATTACAACCGGGATGATCTCTGGTAATACAATATCCTCCAATACATCGCACGGAATTAACACATCCGGCGCATCCACAAACCTCACGATTACCGATAATACGATTTACAATAACAGCTCGAGTGGTATCTGGTTTTTTGCGACGGGCGCTGGACATATCATCGATGCTAACACCGTCTATGGACATACAAACTCATCAGGTCAGGGAGGATATGGAATTGCAGCCGGCGGAGCTACAGCTCCTATTCTTTCGAATAACGTTGCTTACGGAAACCGAAATGGTTTTTTACTTGCCGCTACTACGGGTGCTTTGGCGAATGCAGTACTTGTCAACAATGTTTCCTATAATAATTCTGTCGCGGCTGTGAATTTTTCAGAAAGCGGAGGGAATTCGATTACGGGTGTTACGATTGAAAACAATGCCTTTACGACAGCTACAGACCAGGTCATTTACAAGTACGGGACCGGGGATGGTCCAACGTGGAGTTCCATTAATTATAATAACTATCAGCTCGTTGGAAGTGCAGCTGTGATGCATTCGAGCGCGTCAGCGCTTGCCGACTGGCGAACACTGGTTTCTGGTGATGCGAGTTCTTTAGCCTTGGATCCATTGTTTGTTTCCACCACGTCGGGGTCTGAAAATTTTCATGTCCAGGACGGCTCGCCTCTGATTGATGCAGGAAAACCTGCTGCTACATTGCCGACGACCGATCGCGATGGAAATACTCGTGCCTATGGGGAGTCTGGTGTCTTTGATATTGGTGCATACGAGTATCAAGCACCCGCATCTACTGGTGTTTCCTTAGCCGGGACTTCTCGTCGTAATGGAACCACGTATTCGGTGAGTTTAACAATCACCGACGCAACGAACGACATTGACACGACCTATTATGCGATCGCCGTCAATGGGACGAGTCTGTGGCTCGATGGAAATGGCGGAACGACTACGAGTCCGGTCTATCAAACTTCGAGAACATGGACGCATGAGAATGTAACGGTTGATGCGACCTATGCCTATCGTCTTCGCATTGCCTATGGATCAAGTCCGACAACCTATTTGGCATTATTGGATCCTGAATCTGTAACGATTGCGCGGGGCGTGCCTAGTGCACCAACGGGATTGCAGTCTACCGTAGTCTCCCAGCGTGTTCATCTCGACTGGACGGATGTGGATACAGCAACATCCTATACTGTCTCTTATGGCAATAATCTCGGAGCTTCAGACTTGGGTACAATGGTGGTTACAGATTCCGAAGTCAATTTAGAAGGACTCCAGGGCGGGCGAAGAGTGTATTGGAAGGTTTTGGCAACGAACGATGCGGGAGACGGTGAATATTCTAGAGTTAAATCCTTCCGACCCAAGCATTTTGAGTTGGTGTTAACGCCTCAAGGAATTCATCGCACTCAAGTGCGTGTCGTCCGTTTGGATGGTACCCAGATTACACAGTTTGTCTCGTTTGGGGACCTTCGTATGGAGGTAAAAGCCGTGACCGGTGACTTTAACAATGATGGGGAAATGGATGTTGCAGTTGCGCCTCACGGCCCAGAAAATGCAGGAATGATTGTTCGATTCTTTAACTTGCGCACTGGCGTTTATGAAGGTGAGTTTCGTCCTTATCGGAATGATCGAGGTGGTGTGGATATCGTAGCAGGCAACTTTAATGACAGTGCTGGTGATGATTTAGCAATTGTTCCATGGAGAGGAGATTCTGAACTCCGTACGTATCGTTTTCGAACAGATTTCGTTCCGGTACTATTGGATGAGGTGGTAACGCATGGGGTGGAAACCGGCGGGTTTCAACTTTCTTCTGGCGATTATAATGGAGACGGGCGCCCAGATGTTGCAATAGCATCGCGAAACAGAATGACAGATGTCCGCGTATATCGATACAGTCGCGGATCCGAAGAGTGGCAATTATTGGGTTGGCTCTACCCATACCCGCAGGGTGATAGCGGATCTCAAATGGATTCGGGGGATGTGAACGGAGACGGAATGGATGATCTCGTTTTTGTCGCAAACACAACAACAGAGCAAGCAAATTTGCAAGCTTATACGTTTGACGGATCTAGTACGAAAGATAAATCATTCCGGCAGACCAGAGGGTTTAGAAGAATCGACGGAAGATGGATCGATGCTGTTTCGGACGCGTTTGTTGGGCCCTTCACTCTTTCTGTCGGGAATCTTTTTGGTCAATCCAGGGATGAAATTGTTTTAGGATCATCCGATGGATTCATTCGCGTAGTAGGTCTTCAAGAGGGGGTATTTCGGGTCATGGATCGTTACCTCCCATTCCCCATGTGGCAGTCGAGGGTTACTCCTAATATTCTGCCCACGGGTCACCGTTCTGGTGAGCGCTTGTTCTTAACAGATAACGAAGATTCTCTTATTCAAGTTTTACGATGGAGCGAGGGTAATCTTGTGAAGCTTCGCAGTTTCTATGGATTTGATGAGGAAGCGCGCTTCGGTACAGTGTTAGGCCGATAATTCACCCGCAAGAAAAAACTAACGATCCGTCCCGACGTAACGTCGAGACGGATCGTTTAGGAATGGTGAAAAAGAATCATTAAATCGCGGCTCCGTAGACACGGAAAATGCCACGGACAATTCCTTGGATCACGGGGTTCTTGGCAAAAATTGGTTTCATGCGTTTGTTCGCAGGTTGTAATCGAATCTGATGCTGCTCGCGATAATATTTTTTAAGTGTTGCGTAGGCATTGTCGAGTAGTGCAACAACGACATCGCCATTCTTGGGATAAAAATTTCGCTCCACAATGACATAGTCGCCATCAAAAATTCCTTCATCAATCATGGAAGTTCCTTTGACTTTTAACACGTACGCATTTTCATTGCGCACAATCCGCGCAGGAACGCTGATCGTTTCTTTTTCTTCAATCGCTTCGATGGGTTCACCAGCAGCAATCAATCCAACGAGCGGTAGCTCAATCGCCTGCATGGTGTGCGCAAACTGCGCGGAGGAATCTACCACCTCGATCATACGTGCCCGATGGTCATGTGCTCGAAGGTGGCCTTTGTCTTCCAGAGTTCGAATATGTTGAAAAATGGTCGCACGCGATTTCAGGCCCATGTAGTTTGCGATTTCCTGATACGAGGGTGCGTATCCATGATTCGCAATAAATTCCGCAATATAGTCCAGAATGTGTTTTTGTTTTTTGGTGAGTGGCTCTCCCATAGGAAAAAGGTAATTGTTTAGTATTTGTATGGTACCATACAAAATAAAAACAGAAAAGGAATAGTTGTGGATAACTCAAAATGCTATACTATTTTTACGATATGAGGTTTACCTCACACACAATACATCGAATCCCACGATTTCTTGTTGCGTCGGTTGTCATGACCATGCTGCTTGCATGGGGTTTTCCTGTTGACGCACGTTCGACAGTTGATACGAAGTTCTATTTTACCAAGTCCGTGATGCAGCGGTACGGAAAAACGCTCACATCATCGGAAGGGGATTTTCGTGTTGGAATTCGTCCAGGAATTTTTGACGACCCCGCATGGGTGAAAATTAAACTTGCGGATCCGGAATTAGCGCAGCTACCAGAAAATTTTCTATTGGTGAGCTCTCATATCTATGAATATGGTGTCAGCGTGCCGGAGCCAGATGAGACAACGAAATCGATTTGGTTGTCGATGGATTTTGATTCCAAGACAAAAAATCGACGTCGACCCTATGTGTGGGATCGCGGAAAACAAACATGGCATGAGCTTCCAGGAAAACGCGTGGAGGGGGAGTCGACGTATCAATTTGAGTTGCGATTTCCGTGGGCGACGGTTGCAATTTTAGAAGATACGTCTCGATTGGAAGGGCCAGAAAAGATCGATGCATCTCGACTGCCTGCAACCGGATTTCAGGCGTACAGCATTTTGGATGTGGAAAGCGGACGTGTACTGGAGCACATGAATGGCACGAGGATCAAGCACCCCGCAAGTTTAACGAAAATCATGACCGCAATGGTGATGCTAGATCAGGATCTTCGTATGTCTTCTGTTTTAACATATGCAGCTTCGGATAATGCGGAAGGTGGGAAACTTTTGGTTTCACCCGGCGAAACGCTTACACGCGAGGACGCATTCTACTCGATGCTCGTGGGGTCTGCGAACAATGCTGCCAACTTATTGGCACGCACATCCGGGATGTCATACACTGCGTTTATCGATGCAATGGATGCAAAAGCGCGGCGTTTAGGTTTGAAGAAAACATCCTTTGTCGACCCGTCCGGGCTTTCCGATGGAAATGTCACAACACCGAATGAATTTGCAAAAGTGTTGGCCGCGGCATCTCATTATCCGGAGATCGTGCATGCATTTGATATTCCGTCATATGCGTTTTCGACGGTGAATTGGAACATTCCGCATACGATTCGATCCACAAATAAATTACGCATTGCAGAGAAAACCCTGATTTCCAAAACCGGATTTATTTACGAGTCACTTTATAATTTAGGAACTGTTTCGCGTGACTCCGACCAAAACAAACTCGTGGTGGTGACGTTTGGGAACGCGACGTCGAATGGACGATTCGACGATACTGCTCGTCTCATCGAATGGACGTGGGATCACTATCGTTGGGAGTGAATCCCTTTTTCCTTCTTAGATCTCGGCGTTTTCTCTTCCCCTGTGGCGGCACGAAAACGCACTCTTTTGGCCCCTACACTCCGCCTAAGGCGGACTTTGGGGCCAAAGCGTTCGCCAAGGTTTTCGTTGCCGCCACTAGGGAAGAGGTCTGTCATCGTTAATCATTCCAGTCCGCGGGTGACACGGGGAGACTATTTTGGGTGAGGATCCCGACGTTACGTCGGGAGACGAACACAAAATGGTCGACCCGGGGCAGGCCCTGTGGACTGGGAAGCGAAAAAAGCTTCCGATTGAGAAATAAATCATTTGTGCTATAGTATCAGGTAAGGTCTGGAGGTTATTTTTGATGTATAAAAGCCGATCTATGGCTCTCCGCGAGGTAAAAACATCGACGGTTCGTTGGATTCATGTCGAGAATCCCACACAGGAAGATGTTAACGCGCTGAAAGAAGAGTTTGATTTTCATCCTCTGGATCTTAGCGATGCCATGAGCAAGACCCAGCGTCCGAAGATCGATGTGTACGACGATTATTTGTTTATGGTGTTGCACTTGCCGGTGTTTCATCTCAAAACGCGGAAGGTCGACACGCAGGAAGTCAATTTATTTTTGGGACAAGGATATATTGTCACGATGACCGATCAAGCATTTCCGGTATTAGAAGGAATGTTTTCCAGTTGTTCGACAGATAAAGATTTTCAAAAGTCCTTCATGCATCGCGGCTCCAGTTATTTACTGTACCGCATCATTCACCCGTTGTTTCGCGATGTGTTTTCTGTAGTCGATAAGGTGGGGGAGTATTTGCATGCATTAGAGAATCGAATTTACAGTGAGGAACAAACCGTGAGTTCCTTGCGTGAAATTGCAACCATCCAACGTATGCTGTTACGATTGCGCGCGACCATTGATCCGCAAGCGAATATCATCGGTCAGCTTGTGACACTGAAACGTTCGTATTTAGGAAAAGAAGCGGATGTTTATTTTGATGACGTTCACGATCATGTGGAACGCATTTCTGCATTCCTCTCGAATCAAAAAGATTTATTGCAGAGCTTGTATCAAATGAACGAGTCGTTGATTTCCCACCGTACTGGAGAAGTCATGAAAATGTTGACATTGATTTCCGCGTCTTTGCTTCCATTGACACTCATCACCGGTGTGTATGGAATGAATATTCGAGGACTTCCGTTTGCAGATCATCCATTAGCATTTTTGATCACCGTAGGTTTCTTATTTGTCGTGCTTGCGACCATCATCATTTTTTTCCGTCGTAAAAACTGGGTTTAATATGGAATCCCTCATGAAGAAAAGTTGGTGGGTCGGTGTCGTGGTTCGGATGTTGGGGAGTCAAAAAGCGCAGGTTTCCATTCTTCAAAACGTCCACGCATCCATTCCCACACGTGCCGGAGCAGCGCTGCGTTGGATGATGCAAGGAATCCTGTTGTTTCTTGTTTCCCCATTCATTATTTTGTTTGCGATGCCGGTGAATGCATTTCCGCTGATTGCGCGGCAACGATTGGAAGGGACATGGACGTATAGTTTTTCGGAATTCTCGGATTTTCAAAGACGGGCACGGCTATTATTTCTCTTCAGTTTGCTCGTATTGCTCGGAATCGAACTGTATCTTTATTTACGTTAAGGAGGGGGGTCATGCGTTCTTGGCAATGGGGAATCGGGTTTGTCATCATCGGGCTCGCAGCAGTCGTTGTAGCGATGCTCGGAGGATTGTTTCGTGTGTCAAAATCCCCGGAAGCCGAAAATGTTGCATGGACCTTACCCAAGCTTTCGGGAATAGTGGTCGTCGCACAAGAATCCGAAAACAAAACATTGCTTGTGACATGGAATCCAGCAGATGATGCGACGCAAGTTCTTGCAACATGGAATCTTTCGGATCGTCGCATGACGCATCTTGCGGTATCTGAAAATGGGGAACAGCTGGTGATGGCATTTACAACTGGGGAGGAAGCGATAACGCGCATCGAAGTGATGAATGCCGGAAGTGACGTTTCCGAATTATACGGAATTTCGGATACGCCCTTGTCGGAATTACGCGTTGCGTCGGATGCGATTTGGTATCGTGTAGATACGACATGGTATACGATTTCTTTTGCAACACGGGACACACATCGTATCACGGGGAAGGCCGGGGATCTTGCGATCCTCGATCATGGTCGCGAAGTTTCGTATATCAAACATTCTTCAGACAATGCGATCGACGATGTATTAGCAACGCGCGTGCGTACATTAAATGGACGTTTCGGAAGTGAACACACCGTCCTTGAACGTGTGAGCGCTGTTACTCCGCAATCGGATTCGGAGCTTCTAGTGATTCAACATACGGAAGATGCTTCAATGCCACAACTCTTGTTAACGACATTACGCGGCGAACGGATTCGTACGATTGCAGATATTCCGCTTTCCCAGGAAGAAACCAATCACCTCGCGATTGATCCTTCTCCGTCGCGAAGTCGCATCGCGATCATAGGCACCACGCGCAGTGTATTTGTCGACGGAGATGAGGCAACCATTGAACAACTAAGTGGAACGCCCATTGCATGGATGAATGAGGATCGGATGTTGGTTTTAGATTCCACCCAACACCATCTCATTTTATGGGATGCGGCCATGCGATCGAGAGCCTCGCTTCCGGTACTCGTTTCTTCGAATGTAGTAAGTGCGAGTTTCTTACCCTAACAGTGTATGGGAAGAACGCGAGAATCCAAGTTCCACACATTTCGACGCTGGATTCGTGCACTCATCATATTGGGGCTTCTAGGATTTTTTGTTTGGATTTCATTGATCACCGGCATCTGGCAGTCCAACCCACTTTCGCCGTTTTTCTACACACCTCCGCAGCCGATCCGTGTGGTGGAGCCCACTGGCAATCCGGATGATATTGCCGTTGAACTTCGATTAAGCGGCGATGCGCGCGTTTCGCTCGATGAATCCGAGTTGACCATGTTGGTGCGATCCGAGCCTCGGTTTCCATTGCGCAACGCTAATATCGTTCTTCAAAATAATCGTATGCAAGTGTTTGGAAGTTTACCGTGGTTACCGCATGTGTATGTCACGTCAGAATTAACACCTAGCGTAACAGAGGAATCTCTGGATTTGCAGTTTCAGTCTATTCGCATCGGAGGACTTAGCTTGCCATGGTTTTTTCATGACGGTGTTGCGTGGATTCTCGAGACGTTGATCACAAAAATCATCCAACCCATCGGAACATTCGAGCACTTGCAGATCAGTGATAAAACACTTACGATTACAGTTCAATTATGATGCTTCTCAACCGATTCCTGACATTTCTGACACCGGCATTGACGGGCTTCGCCATGTTGAAAATGATTTGGAATCCAACAGATTTTGTTCCATGGCTGCTTATCCTGCTAGGGGTGCAAATCTTCACGATTTTAAAATTATCCCAATGGAAATTGCGTTCTCGTGATACATGGGCATGGTTGACGTTGGTTGTAATGTTTAGTGCAAGCATGAGTGCGTGGATGTTGATCTTGGACTATGACATCGCCCGATATCTTGTATTGGGCGTCACTGCTGTGATCCTGCTGTTATTTTTGGATCACTTGTTTGATTTTTTGTTTGCGCGCGCGACATATCAGTCCTATTCCCTAGAGCACATTTCACGATACATGATGTTGATGACCATGTTTGTGACAGCGAGTGCGGTATTTGCCGCGCCGTTGTTTTTGAATATTTCGCGGTTGTTCGCCTTGGGAGTAGGCGCACTCCTGGTATTCATTTTAGAAATGCTTTCTGTCTGGTGGCTGAAACTCGAATCCGCTCCGACGCGCCAGCTGCTGCTCACGCTTTATCTGTGTTCGGTTGAACTGTTATGGGTTTTGTTCTTCTTGCCTCTGCATTTTTACGTGAACGCTATGCTGGTCACCTTTGCATTTTACTTGATTCTCAATTTGGGTCACTATGCGGCGACGCAGAGTTTGTCGAGTGCGATTCTGAAACGCTACGCCGGAGTAGGATTCTTGATTTTTGTGCTGATTTTAGCGACCGCCGAGTGGTTATGATATACTAAATTCATAACAAAGATTGTTATGATATCCAAACCAAAACCCGTTCCAACGTCTCCCAAAGTTCAAGCAGAACATGAGCTAGAAAAATTGTATTCTGACCCGCAAGCATTTGAGAAGCCGCCCAAACGTCGCATTGACTGGGTGACATCGATGTTATTGGGGCTCATCAGCGGAGTCGTGGGTGCGGGAGCGTTGTTATTTTTTGCTGATGACGTGGGTTTGACCCCGTATTTGCCGCTTAGAACCGCAGAAAAAGAAGTGATCATTCGTGAACAACAAGAAGTCACGTCCGAGCAAGTCCAGATGCAAGAAGCATTACGCAATGTAGAAAATGCGATCGTTTCGATTTATCCGAAAGAATCTGTGACCGCACCCGAGCGATCGAAAGTCTTATCACCCTTCGATCATAAGGGGTCAGGAATTGTGATGACATCGGATGGAGTTATTTTGACAACGCCGGATGTGATCGCGTTTTCGGATGTGAAATATGTCGCCGTCTGGAAGGATGGGACGATCCGCGATATTACCGATGTGGTAACGGATGACGCAGATCAATTCGTGTATGGTCGTGTGGATGCAAAAGATCTCTCGGTGGTTTCGATGGCGGGCCGCACGGATGTATCGGTCGGGGATCGGGTCTTTTTAGTTGAACGGCCACCGACGTCCTCGACACATCGCATGCGTCGGGCAACGATTTCGGATTGGTCGTATCGTTCGGTGACAAACGATGATGAGATTTTGCAATTCTCGGATTTGCTTGAACGGCGGATTCGATTAGATCTAAACTATCTGGATCAAGATCATCGTTCCATTGCCGTGCTTCCGAATGGCAAGGTGTTGGGATTTATTGCACGCGAAGGCGATGCCGCGGTAGTGCATTCTCCGTATCGTGTCGAATCCGTGTTGCAGCAGTACACAGAACAAAAAGTCATTCAACGTCCGGACGTCAATGTCTATTACTATGATCTTTCAGAGGTCTTAGGACTTCCGGATACTGTAACGCAGGATCGCACCAAGGGCGCTGTTGTGCTTTTGGAAGAATCCAATGCTTTGACATTAACCCAAGCGGGAATTCGGGATCGGGATTTAGTGATTTCGGTAAATGGCGACGAATTGAACGAACGATTAAGTCTTTCCGAGGCGTTACTCAAACATCCGGCAGATGCAACAGTTTCCTGGGTGATTTCGCGGGGCGGAGAAGAAAAGACTATCCAAGTGCCGTTGTCTGGTGAATAACGAGTGAATAATAATGGGTAAGGTGGGGGTCCAACCTCTCCGAGGGGTCCGACCCCGGGTCGGACCCCTCTTTTTGGCTAAAAAAGGCAAAAATTCAGAAGAAAGGCAAATTATCATTCGGGCAACTTGACGGAATGATGGTTTTTTGATATATTCTCGAGTCCCTTTATGGAGTTTCCATGACCTATTTTCAGTATTTTTTGAAACGCAAAACAGCCCTCATATTAATCGTGGGTGCGAGTTTGATGGCGGGTTTCGGTTATACGGCGACGCAACCATTCGAATATCAGTCCGTGGTGAAATTAATTGTGGTACACGGGAACGAGCAGCTCGATAGCTATACGGCGTCGCGGGCTGCAGAACGCTCGGCAAAGACGCTTTCAAACGTCGTAGGCACTACGTCGTTTTTCGAAAATGTATTAGCACTGGATCCTTCGATCAGCGATGCGTTTGGCGCAAACGAATCCGATCAACGTGAGAATTGGGAGCGTTCGATTGAAGCAACCGTGACTCCGGACACCGGCGTGTTGACCATTGCCGTGTATTCCAAACAGCCAAAAATCGCGGAAGCGATTGCCAATGCATCTGCTAAAACCATTTCCACACAGCAGTGGAAATACTTGGGCGCCGGGACTTCTGCAGTCGTTGAAATCATTGATGCTCCGCTTACATCCACACATCCTGTCCGCCCGAATATTCTTTTGAATTTTATCAGCTCTCTGATCTTGGGTGTGATGATTGCTGT